>NZ_CP016464.1:0-240000 GCF_001713455.1 Bosea sp. RAC05 | reverse complement strand
GCCGTCGTGTGCTCGCAGAGGCCGCGCCCTCGATCGAGAAATTCTTCTTCGGTGGCGTGATGGAGCTCAAGGAGAAGCTCGGCCCGATCAACTGGCAGTTCATGCCGACCAAGGCCTTCGACCCCGCCGATTTCGAGGCCTTCCTGAAGCTCCTGCCGCGCAGCGTCGACGGCGTCGCGATCCGCCATGCCGTCGAGGTCCGCCATGACAGCTTCCGCACGTCGGACTTCATCGCCCTGCTGCGCGAATATGGGGTGGCTGCGATCACGGCGGCAGATTCGGATTATCCGCAGATCGCCGATGTGACGGCGCCCTTCGTCTATGCCCGCATCATGGGGACCAGCGAAACGGAGCCGGAAGGCTATGCCGCCGCCGACCTCGATCGATGGGTACAGCGAGCGCAGGCCTGGTCTCACGGCGAGGTGCCCGGCGATCTGGCCAAGATATCGACCGATGCGGCCGAGGCCGGGCCGCGCGATGTCTTCCTCTACGTGATCAGCGGCGCCAAGGTGCGCAATCCCGCCGCGGCGATCGCGCTGACGCGGCGGCTGGCGAATTCCGACTGAGGCGGTCGCTCAGCCCTCCGGGGTCCCAATGTCCTGGCAGACATCGACCCACTCGCCTCCGGTCAGCGCCAGCATCCGCTCGGGTGCGATCCGCACCGCACTGCGCGTCGAGCCGGCGGCGGGCACGACCTCGTCGAAAGCCTTGAGCGAGATGTCGCAATAGACCGGCAGCGGCGTCGCCAGGCCGAAGGGGCAGACGCCGCCGACGGGGTGGCCGGTCAACGCCTCGACCTCTGTCGCATCCAGCATGCGCGGCTTGCCGCCAAGCACCGCCTTGGCCTTGCGGTTGTCGAGGCGGGCGTCGCCGCGCGCCACCACCAGCACGACGCGCTCGCCGACGCGAAGGGACAGCGTCTTGGCGATGCGGGCCGGCTCGACGCCATGGGCGGCCGCAGCGAGCGCCACGGTGGCGCTGCTGTCGTCCGTCTCGATCACGGCGATGTCGGGCGCATGGGCGGCAAAGAAGGCGCGGACGGAGTCCAGGCTCATCGCATCACCGGAACCGGAGGAAGAGAAGCAGCGCGAAGGCCGCCGGCAGGCCGAAGACCAGCGAAAAGAACGGCATCTCCTGCAGCAGCGTGTAGCCGGCGCGGTTGACGCCGACCCAGAGATTGACCAGCGCGGCGACGAGCCAAAGCGGCAGGAACAGCTTCACCGCGAAGCCGGTCGGGTCGCCAGCGCCGAGCTTCAGCCGGCGCGCGAGGAAATGCAGCGCGCCCAGCAGGGCGAAACCGGCGGCGATCAGCTTCAGCGTGTGCATCCGGCGACCCTCTGCCCGTGCCTGCGCTCAGTGGCGGAAATGGCGGTGGCCAGTGAAGACCATGGCGAGGCCGGCCTCGTCGGCGGCCTTGATGACCTCGTCGTCGCGCATCGAGCCGCCGGGCTGGATCACCGCCGTGGCGCCGGCTTCAGCCGCGGCCAGCAGGCCGTCGGCGAAGGGGAAGAAGGCATCCGATGCCACGACCGAACCCCGGGCGAGCGTCTCCGGCAAGCCAGCGGCCTTCGCGGCTTCCGCTGCCTTCCAGGCGGCGATGCGGGAGGAATCGACCCGGCTCATCTGGCCGGCGCCGATGCCGACGGTTGCGCCGTCCTTCACATAGACGATCGCGTTCGACTTGACGTGCTTGGCGACGCGGAAGGCGAAGCGCAGATCGGCGAGCTCGGCTGCGCTCGGCTGGCGCTTGGTCACGACCTTGAGCTCCATGTCGTCGACGACGGCGTTGTCGCGCGCCTGGGCCAGGAATCCGCCCGAGACGGTGCGCAGCGAGAGGCCGGGCGCGCGCACATCCGGCAGGCCGCCGGTGAGCAGCAGACGCAAGTTCTTCTTGGCGGCGATGAGGCCGATCGCCTCCTCGTCCGCCTCGGGCGCGATGATCACCTCGGTGAAGATCTCGACGATCTTGCGGGCGGCCTCGGCATCGAGCCTGCGGTTGAGCGCGACGATGCCGCCGAAGGCCGAGACGGGATCGCAGGCCAGCGCGCGCTCATAGGCGGCGAGCAGCGAGGGGCCGGTGGCGACGCCGCAGGGATTGGCGTGCTTGACGATGACGCAGGCGGCCGCCGTCGCGGGGTCGAACTCGGCGACGCATTCGAAGGCGGCGTCGGTGTCGTTGATGTTGTTGAAGGAGAGCTGCTTGCCCTGGACCTGGCGGGCGGTCGATACGCCGGGCCGGCTGCCGGGCGTGCGGTAGAAGGCGGCCCATTGATGCGGGTTCTCGCCATAGCGCATCGTCTCGGCGAGCTGGCCGCCGAGCGCGCGATAGGCCGGCGCGGTGTCACCCAGCTCATGGGCGAACCAGTTCGAGATCGCGGCGTCATAGGCCGCCGTGCGGGCATAGGCCTTCTGCGCGAGTTTGCGGCGCAGGGTCAGGGTCGTCGCGCCCCTCTGGGCCTCGAGATCGGCGAGCACGGCCGCGTAGTCGGAGGGTTCGACCACCACGGCGACGTCGTTGTGGTTCTTCGCGGCGGCGCGGATCATCGCCGGCCCGCCGATATCGATGTTCTCGATGCAGTCGTCATAGGGCTTGCCGGCCGCGACCGTCGCCTCGAAGGGGTAGAGATTGACGACGAGCAGGTCGATCGGCGCGATGCCGTGGCCGAGCATCGAGGCCTGATGCTCGGGATGGGAGCGGATGGCGAGCAGGCCGCCATGGACCTTGGGGTGCAGGGTCTTGACGCGCCCGTCCATCATCTCCGGGAAGCCGGTCAGATCGGAAACGTCGGTCACCGGCAGGCCCGCGTCGGCGAGCGCCTTGGCCGTGCCGCCGGTGGAGACCAGGGCGATGCCGAGCCGGTTCAGGGCGCGGGCAAACTCGACCAGACCGGTCTTGTCGGAAACGGAAAGGAGCGCGCGTTCGACGCGGCGGAGCTCGGTCGGCATCGGGAAGGGTCCAGGATCATCGAGACGGTCGGCGCGAGCTATCATGCTGCGGCGCGCAAAGCAAAGCGCGCGGCCGTCACCGGCTCAGGCGTCGGGTGTGGATTCCGGTGCGGAGGGATCCGGCCCGGGCGGCGGGCGGAAGCGCGCGGTGGTGGGAGCCGCGGCACCGACCCGGCTGAGACGCCAGGTGATCTGGGGCGTGACGGCGGCGTCGAAGGCGACGCTGAGCTGCTCGGTGCGCCGCCCGCCCGCGGCTCCGGCGAGGAAAATACTCTCCTCGATCGAGACGACCAGCCCCGAGGCCTCGAAAGCCCAGACCTCGCCATTGGGCAGCGCCAGCATCGCGCCTTGCCCCTCGCGGATCAGGCTCGGCCTGACGGCAGGATGCAGGTGGAACCGCACCACCGCCGGCAGGGTCGCGCGGGCCGCATCGAGCGCGATCTCGTCCTCGCCGGTCAGGGTGGCGCCGTCGCGGGCGAGCAGCAGGCGGCGGGTATGCACCGCGCCGAGCGCGCGGCTGTAGCCATCATGGCTGCCGACCCATTCCTGGCCCTCCTCGCGCTCCTGCCGGGCGACGCGGACATCCGATGGGCCGGCCACGACACGCATTTCGCCAAGGACCCGGCCGAAGGTCGCGCTGGACCGGTCGTCGAGCGTCAGCGTCGAGTGAGCCGCCGTGCTGCGGGCGGCAAGACGCAAGGCGTCGGAGCCGAAGCGGCTCGTGCCGCAATTGACCACGAGACGCTGGGCGCCGCTGGAGAACTCGAAGGACAGGCAGCCCGCATGGGCCTCGACCGAATGGGCGCCACGCGGCGGCGCGCCGGCGTCGATCACGACGATGCCGCGCTCGCCGGTAAGCCGGCTGTAGCCCGAATAGGTGGCTTGCTCGATGGGGCGCGCGCGGGCGTCGTCATAGGCGGCGAGCGTCGCCATCACGTCGGGCGGGGTCGTGCCCATGCCGTTGAACAGGGCGAGCGCCCCGTCGCCGTGCCGGAACAGGCGCAGATGCGGCATCATCCGCTCGATCGCCATCAGGACGCCGCGGGGCGGCTCGATCCCGCGGGCGAGGAAGGTCTCGCGCAGTGGCAGCAGGTCGAGCAGCAACTCGATCAGGATCCGCGGGTTGCGGCTGAGATGGCCGCCATCGGGCAGGATCTGGCGGTCGAGCTCGTCGGAGAGCGCGTATTCCAGCCGGCGCCGCCGGCCATCGGGCGCGTCGAGGCAGACCGCCGCGAAGGTGACCGCGATCAGGCCGTTGAGGCGTGCACCGCCCTCGACCGCTCCCGCCAGAGCCAGGTCGAGCCGCTCCGCCAGCCGCGAGAGATGCCGCAGGAATCGTTCGTAGAAGGCATGGTCGGCGCCTTGCAGCAGCAGCGGCGAGTGCGAGAGCAGCGAGATCAGCCGCCGCGCCGCCACGGTGGGCCTGCGGGCGATCTCGCCCCGCTCGCGCTTGCGGCCGATGAAATCCTCGACGAGGGCGCGGGCATTGGCCCGGGCGATGGCCGTGTCGGCGGCGTGCATGTGGCGCAGCCAGCCGAACCCATGCAGCGCCTCGGCCCAGGCCTCGCTCGGGGGTTCACTGTCGAAGGGCGACTCGCCATGGGTGCGCAGCGTGCGGCCGGCGAAGGCGTAGTAGCCGGCATAGATGTCGCCGGCCGTGGTCGGATCGGCGGTGCGCAGGTCATGCGGGGCAAACAGCAGGCGGGTGGCGGCCGAGCGGCCGAACGGCCAGAGGCGACGCGCGATGCCGACGAGCTGACCACGCGTTCTCCGGGCCGCCCGTCCGATCGCGGCCTGCGCCAAACCCCTGCGCTCAGACCAGCCGTTCAATGCCCCGATATGCCCCGTACTCACGACACCCGGCGTCGACCGCCTGTCCGATTCCCCATCATGTCATAGCCTGATCAGGCGGGTTGCGTAAAATCCACTCCATCCGGAGAGCCGCGGCGTGTCGTTACGGAGCTGGTGTGGCAGCGTCCGCAGATCGCCGTTGCGGTCGATGGCCTCGCCGAGACCGCCGATTTCTGCCGCTTCGATCGGCTTTCTGACGAAATCGGGATGGGCCTTCAGGAAGGATTCGATCTGGGCCTCGCCCTCCTGCGGCTCGAGCGAGCAGGTGCAGTAGACCAGCCTCCCGCCTGGCTTCGTCAACCGGGCGGCGGCCTCGAGCAGCCGCGCCTGAAGGGCCACGAGCTTGTCGCGGTCGTCCGGAGACTTGGTCCAGGCGACGTCGGGGTGGCGGCGGATGGTGCCGGTGGCGCTGCAGGGGGCGTCGAGCAGAACGGCGTCGAAGGGTTCAGCGTCCCAGAGGGTCGCGTCCTTGGTGACGATCTCCGCCGACAGGCCGAGCCGCTCCAGATTGGCGCGCAGACGACGCAGGCGCGGTCCCGAGCGGTCGACGGCCGTGACGGCGGCTCCGATCGCGGCGAGCTGGGCGGTCTTGCCGCCCGGCGCGGCGCAGAGATCGGCGATGCGCTCGCCGGGCTTGGGCGCGAGCAGGCGGACGGGAAGCGCCGCGGCGGCGTCCTGGACCCACCAGGCGCCCTCGTCGAAGCCGGGCAGGCCTGTGATGCCGCCGCGCTCGCGCAGGCGGATCGAGCCCGTCGGCAGGAGGAGGCCGTCGAGCTTCTCCGTCCAGCCCTCGGGATCGGATTTCACGGAGATGTCGAGCGGCGGCTCGTCGCGGTGGCTCTCCGCGATGGCGGCGGCGGTCTCCTCGCCATAGCTTTCCATCCAGCTCTCGGCGAGCCATTCGGGCGTGTCGAGGAAGGGGTCGACGGCCTCGGCGAGGATGGCCTCGCGTTCGCGGGCGAGCCGCCGCAGCAGCGCATTGCCCAGCGAGACATAGCGCGAGGAGCGCGCATCCTCGTGGAGCTGGCGGATGGCGAGGTCGACGGCGGCATGGTCGGGCACGTCGAGAAACAGGATCTGCGCGGCGGCCACCACCATGATCGGCTCGAAGGGCCCGGAATTGCGCGGGCTGCCGCGCTCCAGCCTGGCGTTGATCGCCTCCTGGATCGTGCCCAGCCGGCGAAAGGCGGTGATCGCGATCGCCCGTGCCAGCGCGCTGTCGGCGGCGTCCAGCCGATAGGCCGGCGCCAGCCGCTCATGGGTATCGTCGAGCGACAGCTTCGCCCGCAGCACCTCGTCGATGACGGCCGCGGCGAGCTTGCGGGCCGGCAGGCCCGGCGCCGAACCGGCGCCGCTGTCGGCAGGCTCGCTGGCGTCGTCGTGGACATCGTCCGCCTTCTGTCCCTTCGCCACCGGATCAGCCCCAGGGCCCGGGCTGGCGGCCGGCTCCGCCGCTCCAGGGGCTCTGGGCTGCCTGGCTCATGAAGCCGCCGCCACTGCGGCCGATGCCCATGGCGCGGGCCTGCTCCATCAGCGCGGCAATGCGGTTGCCGGTATCGGGGTGGGTCGAGAACAGGGAATCCATGCCGCCAGCCGTGAGGGGATTGATGATGAACATGTGGGCCGTAGCAGGCTTCGCCTCCGCCGTCTCGTTCGGCGTATGGGCGACGCCGCCCGCGATCTTCGCCAGCGCATCGGCGAGCCAGACCGGATTGCCGCAGATCTCGGCCCCGAGCTTGTCGGCCTCGTATTCGCGCGACCGCGAAATCGCCATCTGGATGATCATCGCCGCCATCGGTGCCAGGATCGAGAGCAGGATCTGCACGATCAGGTTCGGCCGGTTCTCGCGCGAGCCGAACATCATGCCGAAGGTCACGAGCGAGGAGATCGCGCCGGCCATCGTGGCGGTGATCGTCATCGTCAGCGTGTCGTGGTTCTTGATGTGGGCGAGCTCGTGGGCCATCACGCCCGCCAGCTCCTCATAGCTCAGCGTGCGCATGATGCCGGTCGTGGCCGCGACGGCGGCGTTCTCCGGGTTGCGGCCGGTGGCGAAGGCGTTGGGCTGGTCTTCCTCGATGAGGTAGACGCGCGGCATCGGCATGTTGGCCCGGGCCGCGAGATCGCGGACCATGCCGTAGAGCTCCGGCGCGCTCCGCTCGTCGACCTCATGGGCATTGTGGGCGGCGAGCGCCAGCCGGTCCGAGTTCCAGTAGCTGAACAGGTTGGTGACGGCGGCGAAGCCCAGCGCCATCAGCATGCCGCCGCCGCCGCCGAGCAGGTAGCCGACCGCGCCGAAGAGCGCGGTGAGACCGGCCATCAGCATGCCGGTGCGGACATAGTTCATCGTCATCCCCATCAGGCGCCATCGCGGCTCGCGGCGACATGCCACTCCCCGGATGCGGTTCGCAGGCTTATGTGGTGAAGGTGCCTTCGATCCTGCAAGAGAACTGTGTGCAAGAGAACGGGCCAAAAGACAGTTTCGGGCGAGAGAAGGCGGCTATGAGCGAGGCGAACGATCCCAAGCCGATCGGTCCGGACAGCGGCGAAGATGCGCCGCGGGTGCTGTCGCCGGCGGCGCAGCGCGCGCTGGCCGAGGCGCAGGCCAGACGGGCCGAGATCGATGCGCGCGCAGCCGATGTCGCCAGCCGCAAGGAAATCGACGGCCGCGGCGGGCTCGAGCCCGTGCGCTACAACGACTGGGAAGTGAAGGGCCTGACCAGCGACTTCTGACGGCGGGCTGTCCGCCGCGTTTCAGCCCCCTGCTAGCCGGGCAGGAAGGCGATGCGGCCGTCGCCGTCCCGCACCGTCTCGATCGGCACGCCGTAGAGCTGCTGCAGCCGCCCGGGCGTGAGCAGATCCGTGGCTGCCCCGCTGGCGATGGCCTGCCCGTCACGGATCATCATGACGCGATCGGCATGGCGCAGCGCCTGGTTGGGATCATGCGTCGTGAACAACACGCCGAGCCCTTCCGCCGCGAGCCGGCGGATCTCCTGCATCACCCGGCCCTGATTGCCGAAATCGAGGCTCGCGGTCGGCTCGTCGAGCACGACATAGGCCGGCTCCTGCGCGAGCGCGCGGGCGATGAGCACGAGCTGGCGCTCTCCGCCGGAAATCTCCGTATAGGGCCGCTGCGCCAGCCGGGCGATGCCGAGGCGCTCCAGCATGGCGGCGGCGACGGCATGGTCGCGAGGCGAGGGCGCGGCGAAGAGCCCGGCATGGGCGCTGCGGCCCATCAGCACCACGGTCTCGACGGTGAAGGCGAAGGTGCCGGCATGGGCCTGCGGGACATAACCGAGCGCCCGCGCCCGTTCCGGCGGCGAGAGCGCGGAAACGGGGCGGTCGTCGAGCAGCAGCGTCCCGCCGCGCGCCGGCAGCAGCCCGAGCAGGGTCTTGAGCAGCGTGGTCTTGCCGCTGCCATTGGGGCCGAGCAGGGCCAGAACCTCGCCGCGGGCGAGCGACAAGGCGATGTCGCGGCCGATGACGCGCTCGCGATAGCCGTAGACCAGATCGGACGCGGCCAGGCTCACGACCAGCCTCCGCGGGCCGAGGCGAGCAGCCAGATGAAGAAGGGCGTGCCGATCACGGCCGTGAGGATCCCGAGCGGCGTCTCGACCGGGCCGGCCGTGCGCGCCAGCGTGTCGATGACCAGCAGATAGCCGCCGCCGAGCACGGCCGCCGTCGGCAGCAGGCGGCTGAAGTCGGGCCCGACGAGGAAGCGGGCGAGGTGGGGTACGACGAGCCCGACCCAGCCGATGATGCCGGCGGCTGCGACGCTCGCCGCCGTCACCAGCGTAGCGGCGACGACGATGGCCAACCGCAAGGGTCCCGTGCGCAGGCCGAGCGCGCGGGCCTCCTCCTCCGGCAGCGACATCGCGTTCATGCGCCAGCGTAACGCCATGAGCACCGCCGAGCCCGCCAGGACCGGACCCAGCAGCGGCACGAGATCGCTGCGGTCGGTGCCGGCGAGGCTGCCGAGAAGCCAGAAGGTCATGGCCGGCAGCTGGTTGTAGGGGTCGGCCCAGTATTTGATCAGCCCGATGCCGGCGCCGAGCAGCGAGCCGACGACCACACCGGTCAGGACGAGGACGAGGACGGGGTCGCCGCGCCGGATCGTCGAGCCGACCGCATAGACGGCGCCTACCGCCAGCAGCCCACCGGCGAAGGCGGCGAGCTGGATCGCGAAGAGCCCGAGCGAGAGATAGATGCCAAGGACCGCTCCCAGCGCCGCCCCCGAGGAGGCGCCGAGGATGTCCGGCGAGACCAGCGGGTTGCGGAACAGGCCCTGGAAGGCGGTGCCCGCCACCGCCAGCGCGGCGCCGCAGAGCAGCGCGGCCAGCACGCGCGGGCCACGGATGTTCCAGATCACCGTCTCGACCTGGGGCGACAGGCCGGAGGGCTGGCCGCTCAGGCCCGACCAGAGGATGCGCGCGAGATCACCGGGCGCGACCGGGAAGCGCCCGACCCCGAAGGCGAGCAGGATCGCCAGCGCCAGCAGAGCGAGCGCGATGGCGTTGCCGCGCAGGAGCGAGGGGCGCATGGGGTCAGAGCCGCCCAGACGGCGTCACGGCGCTCACCCCCGCCCCGCGAGGATGCGGTCGAGCTGCGGCTCGCTCGGCGTGACCTGGTAGAACAGCGTGTGGAAGTCGCGCGCGATGGCCCGGATGTCTTCCGGGAAAGCTTGCGGATAGAGCAGCTTCGCCAGCCACCAGAGCCCGACCATGCGGTTGACCGAGGGCGGGAAATCGACCCAGCCGAAGGGGATCTTGGGCGAGAGATGGACGCGGCCGGCCTTCACGGCCCGCACACCGGCCCAGGCGGGATCGCGGCGCCCGCTTTCCGAGAAGGCGAGGTCGATGGTGACGATCACCTCCGGATCCCAGGCCAGGACCTGTTCGAGCGAGACCTGCGCCAGCCCGCTGCCCGGCTGGTCGGCGACGTTGCGGGCGCCGAGGAAGGAGAGCGTCTCGACATTGATCGAGCCGCCCAGCCCCGTCTCGAGACCGCGCGGCCCGCGGGCGTAGTAGACGGAGGGACGCTGCTCGGGCGCAATGCCGGCGATACGGCCGCGGATCGTCGCCATCGCGGTCTCGCACCAGGTCGCGAGCGTCTCGGCGCGCGCGCTGCGGCCCGTCAGGCGGCCGAGGATGCGATAGCTCTCCGGGATCGCGCTGAAACGGCCATCGAGCAGCGCATAGGGGATGCCGGTCTGGCCCTGCACCCGCTCGGCCAGCTCGACATAGGTGCGCCCCGTGGAGCCGGCATCGACGATCAGGTCGGGCTTGAGCTGGAGCACGGCTTCGAGATTGGCGCTGTTGCCGCGCCCGGTGATGCGGCCGATCTCGGGGCGGTCGCCGATGCCCGGCAGCAGGAATTCGCGCTCCTCGGGCCGGTTGGCGCGCGGCCAGCCCAGCAGCAGATCGGGCGCGAGCGTGTAGAGCTGGATCGCGGCAGGCGGCCCGGCGGGAAAGACGCGCGTGACGGTGGCGGGGACGGCGACGTCGCGGCCCGCGCCGTCGCGCACGGTCGCTGCCCAGGCCGGGCGCCGCCAAGCGGCGAGCGCGGCAAGGCCGGTCAGCAGGGCGCGGCGGTCAGGACGGGGCATGGCCGGGCTCCGGTCTGGCACTGTGCAGGCAGCGATGCGGCTTGATGTCGAGCAGCGGCGTGCCGTCGAGGCAGTCGAGCCCGCGCACCAGCAGCGCACCGTCCTCGACGCCGAGCAGCCGCACGCGCGACAGCGCGATCGGATTCGGCCGGACCGGCGAACGCAGCGCAAAGGTCCCGAGCGGTTCGCCGCCCCGCGGCGTCTGCGTGACGAGGTCGCGCCGCGCCTGATGCATCCAGTAGAGCAGGTCGAGCCAGGCGAAGCCCTCGATGCCGGCGAGCGCGGCCTTCCAGGGCGCGTCGATCTCGGCGCGGCAGACCGGGCCGTTCTCGGCATCGCCCTGGCGCGGGCACTGGTCGCGCGTGGTGAAGGGCGTACGCAGGCGGCCGATGAAGACGAGATGCGCGTCCCGCCGGTCGGGCAGGGGCGCGCTGGTTTCGCCCGGTCGCGTCGCCTGCCAGTCCATGGGGGTCTCCGGTCAGCCGCCTTCGCGCGGGACGACCCGTCCCGCGCGGGATTGAACATGGTGGCACGGCCGGCGTTTGGCGAGGTGTGGCTCTCCGCCGCTACTCGGCCCAACGGCTCGGCCGTGATCTATCACGCGCCCGCCTGCGTCGCATTGGGGAAGAAGAGCTGCTGCCCCTCGATCTTGTAGTCGGCGATGGCCTTCTGGCCCTCCGGGCTGACCAGCCAGTTCACGAAGGCCTGCCCGTCGTTGATCTTCACATGGGGATGCTTGGCCGGGTTCACCGCGATGACGCCGTACTGGTTGAACAGGCGACGGTCGCCTTCGACCGCAATGGCGAGATCGCCGCGGTTCTTGAAGGAGATCCAGGTGCCGCGGTCGGCCAGCACATAGGCGCCCATGCTGCCGGCGGTGTTGAGCGCGGCCCCCATGCCCTGGCCGATCTCGCGGTACCAGGCGCCCTTCTTGGCCTCGAGATCGACGCCCGCGACCTTCCAGAGCGCGAGTTCGGCCGAATGCGTGCCCGACTTGTCGCCGCGCGAGACGAAGGGCGCGCCCTTCTCGGCGATCTTCACCAGCGCGGCAGCGATATCCTTCGAGCCACTGATGCCGGCCGGGTCGCCCTTCGGGCCGATCAGGACGAAGTCGTTGTACATGACGGGCTTGCGCTCGAGCCCGAAGCCGTCGGCGACGAACTTCTCCTCCTGCGCCTTGGCATGGACGAAGACGACGTCGGCATCGCCGCGCCGGCCGGTGTCGAGCGCCTGGCCCGTGCCCTGCGAGACGACGCGGACCTCGATGCCGGTCTTCGCCCTGAACAGCGGCAGGATATGGCCGAACAGGCCGGAATCCTGGGTCGAGGTGGTCGAAGACACCGTGATGAAGCGGGTGCCGGCCGCGGCCGGTGCCGAGGCGGTCGGCGGTGTGGCGGTGGTGGCCTGGGCGAAGGCGAGGCCGGTCAGGGCGACAGAGAAGCCCGTGGCGAGGAGCAGGCGTCGGGTCGTGGTCATCATCGTCTCCTTGGGCTTCTTGTGGGGCATGGCAGGGGTCACCAGAGCAGCTCTCCGGCGAGAAAGGCGCGCGCCTCGGGCGAGGCCGGGCCAGCGAAGAAGTCGGCGGCGGGCGCATCCGCGATCAGCCGCCCGCGATGCAGGAAGAGCACGCGCGAGGCCAGCCGCCGCGCCTGGCCGAGATCATGCGTCGACATCAGCACCGTGATGCCCTCGGCCACGAGGCCGGAGAGCAGTTGCTCGATCTGGCGGGTGGCGGCGGGGTCGAGCTGCGAGGTCGGCTCGTCCAAGAACAGCAGTTCCGGGCGCAGCGCCCAGGCCCGGGCGATAGCGAGGCGCTGCTGCTCACCGCCGGAGAGCAGCCGCGCCGCCTGGCCGGCGCGCTCGCTGAGGCCGAAGCGTTCGAGCGCGGTGCGGCAGCGCTCGCGACGTTCGGAACCGGCGACACCCGCCGCCGCCAGCGCGTGCAGCACATTCGCCTCGACCGAGCGGCGCAGCATGATCGGCTTCTGGAAGACCATGGCGTGGCGCCGGTTGCGCCCCGCCGCGCCCTGCGCCCAGGCGATCCTGCCCTCGCTTGGCGTCAGCAGGCCGTGACAGAGCCGCAGCGTCAGCGACTTGCCGGCACCGTTGGGACCGAGAATCACGGTCAATCCGCCGGCCGGAAGCTGGAAGCTGATGCCGTCGACGAGGCGGCGCCCGTCGCCATGGAAGGCGACGGCGCGGACGTCGAGCGGCAGGATCGAGGCGACATCACGCATGCGCGTCATCCCGCATAACGTGCGCCGATGCGGCTGGCGCCGAAGGCGATGGCGTTGATGGCGAGCGTCAGGGCGATCAGGACGAGGCCGAGTCCGAGCGCCAGCGGGAGGTCGCCCTTGGAGGTTTCGAGCGTGATCGCCGTGGTCATGGTGCGGGTGTAGCCGGCGATGTTGCCGCCGACGATCAGCACGGCGCCGACCTCGGCGCTGGCGCGGCCGAAGCCCGCTAGCAGGGCGGTGGCCAGCGCGAAGCGTCCGTCGAAGAGCAGGGTGGGGATGGCGCGGACGCCTTCAAGCCCGACAGAGCGGAGATGGTCGCGATACTCGCCCCAGAGATCCTCGACGGTCTGGCGGGTCAGCGCGATGACGATCGGCAGCACGAGGAGGACCTGTGCCAGGATCATCGCCGTCGGCGTGAACAGCAGCCCGAGCGGCCCGAGCGGCCCCGAGCGCGAGAGCATCAGGAAGACGACGAGGCCGGCGACGACGGGCGGAAGGCCCATCAGCGCATTGAGGCAGACGATCACCGCAGAGCGGCCGCGGAAGCGCGCCAGAGCGAGCGCGGCACCCAGCGGCAGGCCGATCAGAGCCGCGATCAGGACCGCCGTCAGCGTGACCCGCAGCGACAGGCCGACGATCGCGAGGAACGCCGGATCGAGCCCGACGATCAGGGCGAAGGCGGCCGAAAAGATCGCTCCGAAGTCCAAGCCGGCCCGCTCCCTGGATGTTGGTTTCCTGCAAAGACTTGTCTTTCTTAGAATTCAATGCGACCAAACGCCAACCATGGAACCAGCGCAGGTCAGTGCATGTCAGTGCAGGATCAGATCTATCTGACGACCGAGGAGGCTGCGGGTTACCTGCGGCTGAAGGAGCGCAAGCTCTATGACCTCGTCGCCAGCGGCGCCGTGCCCTGCACCAAGGTCAGCGGAAAATGGCTGTTTCCGCGCGCCGCGCTCGACCGCTGGCTCGAAGCTGGTCTCTCGCGGCCCGAGGGGATGCAGTCGGTGTCCCCGCCGCCGATCATCGGCGGCAGCCAGGATTCGCTGCTTGAGGTGGCGGTGCGCGACTCCGCCTGCGGGCTGGCCCTGCTGGCTGAAGGCTCACAGGCCGGGCTCGACCGGCTGGTGCGCGGCGAGGTCGCGATCGCGGCCATCCATCTCCATGCCACGCCCGACGATGACGAGGCCAATCCCGCGGCGATCCTGGCGGAGCCCGGGCTGTTCGATGCGGTGGTGATCGGCTTCGCGCGGCGCGAGCAGGGCCTGCTGGTTGCGCCCGGCAATCCGCTGGGCCTGTCCGGCCTGGCGTCGGCGGTCACCCAGCAGGCACGGTTTGCGCGGCGCCAGGCGGGCGCGGGCGCGCAGCTCCTTCTCAACAGCCTGGTCGAGCGCGAGGCGCTGCCCGCGACGGCGATGGTCCTGACGGAGGGAATCTGCGCCACGGGCCAGGATCTCGCGCTCGCCATCCGCACCGGGCGCGCCGATTGCGGCATCGCCTCGCGGGCGATCGCCAGCGCCTTCGGGCTCGATTTCCTGCCGCTGGTCTGGGAGCATGTCGATCTGGTGATGCGCCGCCGGACCTATTTCGAGCCGGCGACGCAGATGCTGCTGGGCTGGATGCGCGGCACGGCGATGGCAGCCCGGGCGCGCGAACTCGGCGGCTATGATCTGTCGCGCAGCGGTGCGGTGCGGCTCAATCGTTGAGGGCGCCCGTCAGGTCAGGGCGCCACGTCCCGCGATCGGCCAGAGCGCCTCGACATGGGCGTCCGGCGTGTGGAGGCCGCGCACACCAACATACCAATCATGCAGGTTCACCGTGGGGTCGCAATGGCCCGGGATCAGCAGCAACCGGTCGCCGCGATGCGGCAGGGCGATCGGATCGCCCGTCAGCACGCCATGCTCGTCGGAGGGCTTGGTGTAGATCACGCCCTCGCGCCGGAACGGCATCGGCATGCCGGAATCGACCGAGGCCGCCTTGTGGCCGGCATCGACGACGGCTCGGTCCGGTACCGGCTTGCTCATCACCCCGGTGAGGACGAACAGCGCATGCTCGAAGGTGCGGAAGGGCGTGCCGTCGGCCTGGCGGTTTCGGGCATAGTCGGCGTCCATGAAGATGTACGACCCGGCCTGGATCTCGTTCCAGATGCCGGACTGGCTTTCGATCTCGAAAGTGCCGGTGCCGGCCCCTCCGACCACGGCGCAGGCGAGGCCGGCCTGCTGCAGCCGCTCCACCGTGTTGCGCGTGCCGAGCGCGGCGCGCTCGATCGCCTCGCGGCGCTCGTCGATCGAGCGCATGTGCTGGGCGGTGCCGTGATAGGCCTGCAGGCCGCCGAAGCGCAGTGTGTTGCTGCGGGCGATCGCCTCCGCCAGCCGCACCGCCGTCTCGCCGGGCGCGACGCCGCAGCGGCGGCCGCCGACATCGATCTCGACGAGCACATCGAGCACGACGTCGTGGCGGGCGGCGGCCTCGGCCGCCTCGCGGATGCCGTCGAGATGATCGACGCAGAGCCCGATCCTGGCCTGGCGCGCGAGCTTCGCCAGCCGGTCGAGCTTGGCGGCGCCGGTGATCTCGTTGCTGACGAGCACGTCGGTGACGCCGCCTTCGACCAGGACTTCCGCCTCGGAGACCTTCTGGACGCACTGACCGACCGCGCCATGGGCGATCTGGCGCAGCGCGATCTCCGGGCTCTTGTGGGTTTTGGCGTGGGGCCGCAGCCGGACGCCGTGTCCCTGCGTATAGGCCGCCATGGTGACGAGGTTGCGCTCGAAGGCGTCGAGATCGAGGATCAGGGCCGGCGTGTCGATCTCGGCGAAACTCTGGCCGGGCTGGGCCGGCGGGTGCAGGGGCATGGGCTGTAGCGCTTTCCTGAATCGGTCGCGCCCATGGGACGCCAGCTTCTTGTCCGGAGCAAGACCCGGCCGGCCGTAGCGCTCGCTCCGGCGCCGTGATAGGTCGCGCGCCATGAAGATTGGCCGCGTCACCGACGATACGTTCGCGCTTCTCCTCCGCGTCTGGCGCGAGCAGGTCAAAGCCTATCTGCCGCAGATGGCGATGATCCTCGGCCTCGTCGTGGTGATCGCGGCGACGACGAGCTTCTACCCGCTGCTGATCAAGGCGGCCTTCGACGCCTTCGCCGACCCGATGACGGCGGAGGCGACCGGCTTCGTCCGGCGCATGGAGCGGCTGGTCTCGAAATCGCTCGGCATCGAGATCGGCGTCGTCAATGCGGTCGCCGTCGTCGTCGTCATCGTCACGGCAGTGAAGGGGTTCTCGCTGCTGGCCCAGACGGTGATGACCAACAGTGTCGTCAGCCGCATCGAGGCGGACATGCAGACGGCGCTCTACACGCATCTGATCCGGGCCGACCTCGCCCAGCTCCACCGCGAGAACCCGGCCTCGCTGACACAGCGCTTCACCACCGATTTCACCTTCGTCAAGGAGGCGCTGACCCGGTTGATCAACATCGCGGTGCGCGATGTGCTGACCGCGATCGCGCTGGTGGGCGCGATGTTCTGGATCGACTGGCAGATGACGCTCGTCGTCATGCTGGTCGCGCCGATTGTGGCGCATCCGATCGGCAAGATCGGCCGGAAGCTGCGCCGCATGGCGACCTCGCAGCAAGAGCAGACCGGGCTGATGGCCAGCCTCGTCACCGAGAGCCTGCAGGGCGCACGCGCCGCCAAGACCGACACGCTCGAGCCCTATCTCGAACGGCGGGCGGCGAGCGCCTTCGAGACCATCCGCTCGCTCAAGATGAAGGCCGCCAATGCGCGCGGTCGGCTCGATCCGCTGCTCGAGGTCGGCGGCGGCATGGCGGTGGCCGGCGTGCTGGCGGCGATCGGCGTGCGCATCACCGGCGGTGGCTCCACCGTCGGCGACTTCACCGGCTATGTCTCGGCGCTGCTGCTGGCGGCCCAGCCGATGCGTTCGCTGGGCAACCTCAACGCCATCGTCCAGGAGGCCGGCGCCTCGCTGAAGCGCTATTACGCCCTGCTCGACGAGAAGCCCCGGATCGTCGACGCCGCCGACGCCAGGCCCCTGGTGGTCGGCGCGGGCGAGGTCGCCTTCCGAAAGCTGCGCTTCCGCTACCGCGACGACCAGCGCGCGCTCGAGGGCATCGATCTCGTCGCCGAGGGCGGCAAGACCACCGCACTCGTCGGGCGCTCGGGCTCGGGCAAGTCGACGTTGCTGGCCCTGGTGCCGCGGCTCTACGACCCGACAGATGGGCGCATCGAGATCGACGGACAGGATCTGCGCGGGCTGACGCTGGCGTCGCTGCGGTCGCAGATCGGCGTGGTCAGCCAGGATGTCGTGCTGTTCGACGATACGGTGCGCGCCAACATCGCCTTCGGACGGCCGGGCGCCAGCGACGAGGAGATCGTCGCGGCCGCGAAGGCCGCCGCCGCGCATGATTTCATCCTGGCGATGCCGGAGGGCTACGAGTCCTCCGTCGGCGAGCGCGGCCAGAAGCTCTCGGGCGGCGAGCGCCAGCGCATCGCGATTGCCCGTGCGATCCTCAAGGACGCGCCGATCCTGCTGCTCGACGAGGCGACGAGCGCGCTCGACGCCGAATCGGAGCGGCTGGTTCAGCAGGCGCTGGCCCGGCTGATGAAGAACCGGACCACGCTCGTCATCGCCCACCGGCTCTCGACGGTGCGCGAAGCGGACCTCATCGTCGTGATGGAAGAGGGCAGAATCGTCGAGACCGGCAGCCACGAGGCGCTGCTCGCGCGTGATGGTGCCTATGCGCGGCTGCACCGGCTGCAGGTCATCGCCGACTGAAGCCGGCGCCCGCCGCGACGCTGTCGACACGCGGCTGTCATAAAACGCTCATCCGCCGCGCCGAGTCTGGCGCGATGGCTGATTCGATCCACCGTCTCCACGCTGCCGTGCTCGCGGCCCGTTCCCGCGATCCCGCCCATTCGCGGACGGCCCGGCTCGTCGCCGAGGGCCTGCCGAAGATGGCCAAGAAGCTGGCCGAAGAGGCGTTCGAAGTCGGTCTGGATGCCGTCCAGGGCGATCGCGCCGGTGCGATCCGCGAGAGCGCCGACCTGATCTACAACCTCGTCGTCCTGTGGAGCGCGATGGGCATCGCGCCCGAGGATGTCTGGCGCGAGATGGACCGGCGCGAGGCGCTCCACGGCATCGCCGAGAAGCTGCCGAAGGGCCGGGGCAAGCTCGCTGCGCCCACCCTGCCGGCCGGGCTGCCGTTGCTGGCGGTGAAGCGCTGACGGGCGGGGCGTGAACGACCCGGTCGCGCGGTCGCGGCCTCCGCCGGAGACGGCCGGAGGACAGGCGAGGCGGCAAAACTTTTGCCGCGCCGCGACATTGAGGGTTGCCAAGCGCGGGGAGAGCGGCTATTTCCGCCCCCATCGAAGCCGCGGCGGCACGCCGCGATCCGATACGCGCCCGTAGCTCAGCTGGATAGAGCATCAGACTACGAATCTGAGGGTCAGAGGTTCGAATCCTTTCGGGCGCGCCATTCTTCTCAATCACTTAGTCGGTTTCGACGGCTTGGGATTGACCGCGGTTTGCAAGCGGTTTGCAAAATCTGTTGCTGGGGCGTTCTCGAATTTCGCCATCGCAGCCTCTGCTAGAGCTCTAGTCCGACTCAGATACTTCTCGAGGATGGTGTTGACCGTCTTGAGCGAGTGACCGGTGATCGACGCGATCTCCGGGACGGTGCAACCCGCCTCTGCCAGCATCGTGACCGCCGTTCCCCGCAGGTCATGAAAGTGCAGATCAATCAAGTCTGCCAAGTCGCTCGCTTCCTTCCACTGGTTCGCGAAGTAGCGCTTCTTCCACGCCTTTCCCGTGGTCGATGTCAGGATGACTGTCGCCACCCGAGGCATGCCGTCCAACATGGCCTTGAGGGCCCTCGTGCACGGAACGGTCACCCATTTTTGGGTTTTCGACTGAAAGATGCGGAGTACATGCCCGTCGTAGTTGGTCCAGGCGACGGAGAGCAGATCACCTTGGCGCTGTCCTGTATGGAGCGCGAGGATGAGTGCCCACTGCAGCTCGATCGCCGCTACGGCCATGAAGGCCCTTATGTGCGCTTCAAGCCAGATGATGTCAGAGCGGTCTGACGCATAGAGCCGTTTAAAACCGAGGATGTGATTGGCAGTCAGCTTGCCTCGACTCACAGCCCAACTCAACATGCCGGAAACGATCGTGAGCCGGTTGTCCCCCTCGCGCTCTCCCGAAGATCGGACCACTTCGTCCCGCCATTCAAGAAAATCCTCTTTCACGCGAGGATCGTTCAGCGCGCTGATCGGCATAGAGCCAAAACGCGGCTCCGCTTTGGTCAGCATTCGCTTGTACTCGGCCTGTGTCGACCCCGCGAGCTTGGCAAACTCGACCGAGCCGGTATAGGCGCGGATCAAGCCGTTGAAGGTTCCCTTGTGACGCTGGGCAGGTGCCCTCTCTGCCGCCCAATAGGACGCCAGGAACTCCGCCGAGCCCGGGTTGCCTTCCAGCTTTTTGCCGGTTGCGCGGTGATAGTGGTAAATCCGAATCGTCCCATCGGCGAGACGCTTTCGGACGCGATTAACGCCCTTCAGGTTCACGCGCATGACGCTGACGCCACTGATCGAGGGGAGTGGAAGGCCGTTCCTGGGAACCAGGGGTTGAGGCGGAGATGACGATCGCCCCGTCGCCAGTGATCTTCACCTGGCCGACGGAAACGCCTGCGGCGAGCACACCAGCTACGGCGCGTTTTACATCGGCTTGTCTGAATGGGGTTCGCCTAGCCATGGCCAGGATCAACCTGCAACCATGCCGACGCCGACCCGCAGCGCCTTCTAAAGGATCGCCGCAGATCAGTTCCGATAAGAAAACAAAGATTTAGGGCGTAAAAGATGCTCATCGAGTCGAGTCCACGGACAATCCTGCCGTGGACCGGCAAGATTAGTTCCGTGCCTCACTCGACTTCGTCCGGGAACGGCACTTGCCCGGCACGGTTGGTTTCGCGGGTCTCGCGCTACTACCAACGGGATCTGTTTACGCCGACCCCTACTTCGATCCAACGACGCCAGGGTGACGTACTACCGCCACCCTCAAGACCACCCGGTTTTATTACCATCGGCCCCCGGATGCCGCATGGCGTTGCCTGACTATCGTGCGCGGGGCAACTTCCGTTTTCCTTCGGCGATCAGAAGAGGCTAGGTATCCGCGTGTTGTGGAATCTAGCTGGCCTCAAGTCGGTGCCCGAATAGGTCACGATAGAAGGAACATAGCACGAACCCAAGCTGACGGCAAGCTGGCCTGCTGCCGATTCAATGGACGGTGGATTAAGCTGATGCGACCATCGTTTTCGATCGTGGCCGCGCCCGACTTCGGCGCTTCTGCCGACGATAAACGGGAACATGAATCCCATGAATGCGGACACGGGCAGACAGCTGATCGCGATCGAGCCCAGCCATCGGTGGGTCGTGCTGGGACGAACTCTTCATGCGGCCTCGGAGCAGGCGGATCGCGTACTCGATCAGGAAGCGATCGCGTGGCGCCAAATCGGGAGCACCTGCCTGGGCCGAGGCCTGTACCGGCACGGCTCGATCTTCAGAGGGCAATCCGATGCCGCTGTTTGGAGCCATGCCGAGTTCACCTACTTCCGGGACTTCATCCCGGGTGATGTGATCGATCACCTTGTCCGTTCGCCTCCGGTCCCGGGCGTGAAGCTTCTGCGGGCGGAAATCCTGCTCACGACGCCCGGCTCATTCGTGTTCCCGACCAACTGGAGGGGCTCGTCGCATCGCCCGGACCGCAGGCCTTCGATCGAGTACCTCGATGTGCATCCTTCCCGACTGGCCGACTACCGAGACATCATGCACCGCTACATCGGGCCTGCCGCGGCGAAGCTGGTCGCCATGGGCACGCTAGGAACGTTCAGGTCGATGGAGACGGCCGCGGTCCTGCTCCAAGATCCCTCACTCGGCGCAACCTGGAACCAGATCCATCTCAGCGAGGTGGTCGCGGAAGGATTCCGCGGCTTCGGCGAAGAAATCGACGCTGCCCTCCGCGAGACAGTGCCGAAAGGCGGCTTCACAGATGTCTTCGCCGGGCTGAATGATATGCGGACCATTCCGCGCTGGACCCTGAACGTACCCGTCTTCGAGGATGACGCCGCGGTCGGCGAGTGGGCCCGCCCCCGCAAATGAGCCGTAGTTCCAGACGCGCCGGGCTTGCTCCGGGGCGAGATGCACCTCCTGACATTAGTGCTCTTCCATGAAGCGGACGCTCGGAATTGTGTCGGGCGCGCGGGATCGACGCTATCAGTCGGTCGTAGAACGGCCAGTGCGCATTTCGTTGGGCTTCAACGTCGAGAGCGCAACCTCTCGCACCGCGTTCGTGAGCCGATCGAGCAGCTGCGCCACCCAGCATCATCCAGTGGAGGGGCTGCCGGTTATGGCTCGCGCTTGCTGACACGCAGGAGCGCCTCCACGTCGATCTCTGGGCCTCCCGACTCCCGTGTCTCCCATCCGCGGCTTTCGACAAGCACCGCCAGCGTCTCGTCGTCGACGCGGTCGAGCGCGGCAAACAGTTGCGTAAGATCGGGCTTGATTGGAAGCCGATCGGTCAGGCCCGAAACCAACTCTGCCACGCGAACCTGCATGGTGCGGATCAAGATTTCACGGCTGGCGCGCGGCTGTGCGATCGCATCGCGGATGATCTCCTTGATCGGCAGCACGCGCTCACCGCGCATCTGAACCATCGCCCGCCACGCCCGGTCCTGATGGCGGCTCTGGAGCTGGGCCATTATACCTTCGAATTCGGCGAAATCCGCCGACCGCAGTGGTGCCGCCGGATCAAGGCGGCTCAGGACCACTGCCAGCGCATAGGCCGACGAGAGGCCCCTGTTTAGGCCACGCCCGGGCCAGAAGTGCGTCACGCCAGCGGCGTCCCCAATTAGGGCGCCAAACACAGTCCGCTCGGATCCGATCGGGTTGAGTTGCGCACTGAAGGCGCCGCGGCGGCTCATCGACAGCGGGAAGGTCGTCACCGCCACGAGCGCCTCCTTCGGAATGCCGAACAGCGCAAGCCCCTCCAACAAGCGCTTCCAGAGATAGGAATTCGGATCATCCGCAGGCACGAACTGCGAACCGCGGCCCGCACAGTAGAAGCCCTTGCGAACATTATTGGCCCGCCAGGTGACCTGGCAGGGGTTAGCTTGCAGACACGGACGGAATTCATACTTGCCGGCGACACGACCGCGGACCTCCGCAGCCTCGTCGTCCGTCAGCCTCATATAGAGCAGACCGTCGCCGCCGATGCCGTTGAACAGGTAGCGCTGCTGGGCGATCGTCATGATCACGCTCGATGTCTCGGACATCAACGACGTCACTCTGAGGCCGAGGACGTTGTCGACGACTTGGCTGCCGCGCAGTGCATAGGGAGTGTGGTCGGCGCGCCCGAACGCTGCGGTGAAGTGATCCCGGACGCGCGAGTTTGCGCCATCGGCGATAACGACGAGATCCCAATCCTCAAGTCGCAGCGCATCCGGTTCGACGCGTTTAGCGAGCAGGCGCAGTCCTTGGGCGCGAGCCAGCTCAAGCAGCCGATCTTCGAGATCGCGAATACGGACATTGCGCGGAAACCCGCGCTCCGCCGGTGACTCCCGGCTTAGCGGCCAAACCTCCGCGTAGCCCCCGGCCGGAAACATCGCCGAACGGACCGGCTCAGCCAAGCGATCAAACACCAGGGACTGTATCGTCACGACTTGTTCGCGCCGATTGACGCCCTCAAGGACGTTGCGCCACCGCACGACCCGGCCGTCCTCGATCCAGCGCGCGTCGGCGATGGTGAGGTCGAGCTGCGCGCCGGCAATGGCGTGAAGCGAGGTCGCGAACGCGAGACCGGCGGGGCCGCCTCCGACGACAAGGATGCGACGCCGGCCGGGCGATGTCTTCGGCTCGACCTGTGCCGCTTCGCGGCCGAAGAGATCCGCCACAGAATTGGCGAAGTCACGGCCAAGATTGACTATTGATTTCATTGCAAGCGCTCCTGCTTCCAAAATGCTGGAGGCAAACCTGCACTGCCGAAATCTCGGGCTGGATGCTGCTTTCTCGGATTTTGGGGGCTCTATAAAAAATGAGCGGCGGCGCACCAAAATTTTTCAGTTCGGTGTGGGCAACCGGCGAACGGTGTCGTCATCTCGCGTGCGAACGCTAACGGAGAAACGGGTATGGGCAAGAAGATGCGCACCGAAGACATCGGCGTTGCCGCCGGCAAAGCGCTCGGGTTTACCCAAGAGGAAATGCTCGCGATCGCGACCACCTCCGTGAAGGAGGCTGCGTCGCTTGATGAGCGGGCGCTGTCGCGCCTCGCGAAGGGGCGTTCGAGCCCGCAGGCGCGCACCCGGTTGCTCATCTTACCGATCTCGGCGGAAGTTCTGGGGCTCCCGCGCGAAGCGATCGCACTGGAGATGTACTGGCGCGATACCTATGACCGCCTCAGCGAGGAGATCGGGAAGGGCAGCACGCCCATCGCCCTCGAGGGCTTTCTGCTCCATCTGATCGATATCGCGGAGGCCAGCGATGCGGCCGGGGCATGGAACCACGCCATGGCCTCTTACATGTTCGCTGACCTTCAATGGGACGCAATGGAGTCCGAGAGCTTCGCCGGCCTCCTCGGGCGGAGCAAGCAGGAGATCCGCCAGTCCTGCGTCAT
Source organism: Bosea sp. RAC05 (assembly GCF_001713455.1). Taxonomy (NCBI): domain Bacteria; kingdom Pseudomonadati; phylum Pseudomonadota; class Alphaproteobacteria; order Hyphomicrobiales; family Alloboseaceae; genus Allobosea; species Allobosea sp. RAC05. Next base: position 216,696 of record NZ_CP016464.1, on the reverse strand, counting down.
CCGCTTCAAATTGGCCTACGACCTCTTCTCCAACTTCGCCGCCAAGGTTCGCAGTGGGGCGTTTGGCCTGCAAGCCGGTCCGGCGGCGCTCATTGCGGCGCGGGCCGACTCGATGAAGTCGGTCGCAGCGGAGCAGTTGTTCAGCCTCGCGCTGCTGAATGAGCAGGGTGCCTGGAAGCTGACGATCAACGGAGCCGACAAGGCGCTCTGCGTTCATGAGACAGCCGAACTTCTACCGACCGACAAAGAGTTGGCCCGGTTCTCGTCGGTTCTTCGCGACTTCCTGCCTGGCGACGGCTGGATCCGCCGGATCGACAATAACAAGGCGGTTATTTCGCTCGCGCTTGCCAGCGCGGCTGTCGAGGCCGATCCGATCAAGGCCAAAACGGACTCCAGCCTCAAGCTATCCTGTCTGGCGGCGATCGATGCATTGCGCTCGCCCTGTGATGGCGAGCGTGTCGCACCAGACGCGCTGCCGACCTATAAGAGCGTCGTGAGGAAGGGCCTAGTCGACGCTCCGGCCGGGGGCAAACGGCCCAAGGGCTGCCTCGCGGTCGCGATCCTTGCGGGCCTGTTCTTCGCTGCCGGGCTTTTGACCGCGAGCGTTCCCAGCGAGCCTGTTAAGGCCATGGTTTCTCAGATCCCTGTTACGGATCAACCTGCAGCGCTGCGCCTCGCGGGCCCCGGTGGAACACGCCCGACCCGTGTTGCCGCGATCGGCCCTGGCGGCACCGTTGGCACAAAGCTGGCCGTGTAACGCCGCGGGGAACGTTCCCTGGGCGCGGTCGATGGAGGCCGGCAGTAGCAAGCGCCCAGATGCTGGGCGGCACGGCGACCACTATGATGCTGTGCTTAAGAAGCCACTTACCGTCTGCAATCTCTGCTGATCCGATCTGCAGACGGTGCGACGAACCTGAAGCGGACGTTCTGGATGTCGGCTAGGGCCACGTCCGGCAGCCAGACCGCCACACAAATGAGCTGCCTGGAAGCGGACGTTCCAGAGGTCGGCTAGGGGCCAAAATCGCCAGCCGTTCGCCCGGGCGAAATCTGCCGATTGCGGGCTTAGGGCTGTAGTCAACAACCAAACCTTCATAGAGCAACGCCGACGGCGCGGTGATAGGTGCCGCGATGGTCGGCCTGGCAGTTCATTCCATAGTGTTGTGTCAGCGCGAAAACCTCGCGCGGCGTTTCGCCGAGCAGACCGATCGGCCGGTTTCCATAGATCGGGCCGAGCGTGGCGATCAGGTCGTCCGGCATGACCCAAAGCCCCGTATGACGAAGCCAGAATTACTGAAGGACGCGCCGAAGCCGATTTCGGCGGCTTCGAGCACCACGACCTTGCTCCCGCCCTTCGCCAGATGGAGTGCAGCCGACAGCCCGATATAGCCGGCCCCGATAATGACGACATCGGCCGCCACCTGGCCTTGCAGCGGCCTCGTCTTCGGTGGCGGCGGTGCGGAAAGCTACCACAATCCCTGCGACCGCTCGTCATCCAGCAGGCATCGGCTCCGCTCTCATGTCGATGGATACGACCGGACGTGGGCCACAGCGTCAACGCTGCGGCCCATTTGTCAGGCCCCAGTCCTGGCCGGAAACGCCTACTTCTTTGCGACCACCGTGCGATTGAAAGCCTCGATGATCGCGGCCCGGTTGGCGTTGATCTTGACCCAGTCCGGGAGGGCGAGGCTCTTGATTGAGCCGTCGGCGCCCCATGGCATGCGCTGCTTGGCGTTCTCCGACAGCGTCACATTTGTGGTCGCCGGGCCGACATAGATACGCTCGGCCATGCACTGCGCTGGCGTCGTGCCGATCGCATAGTTCATAAATTTCTCGGCTAGCGCCTGCTTCTTGCTGTTGGCGACGAGATGGAGGCGGATGTCGCCGCCGATCGCACCTTCTTTCGGCACGACGAAGGCGATCGGCAGCTTCTGGTCGCGCAGGGCGTAGGCCGAACTCGCATAGTGCGCGCCGACGACGACCTCGCCGCTCTGGAACAGATTGGTGCCTGCCCCTGCCGTATCGAAATAAGCGGCGACCTTGAGTTGCTTGAGCTTCTCGAAGGCCGGGGTGACATTGTCGATGCTGCCGCCCGTCAGTCCCGCCAGATGCACGATGAACGGAACGCCCATCGCGTTGGAGGGACTGGGGAATGTGACTGCGCCGGCAAATTCGGGCTTCCACAGATCGAGCCAAGACACCGGCGGCTGCTTGATGTCGCGCGCATTGTAGGCCAGGCCCAGCGAATAGAAGCCCGTGCTGAGCGCGAAGATCTTGCCGTCGGCGCCCTTGTAGACGCCTTCCGGGATCATGCCGGACACGGCGGTTACCTTCGTCGGATCGACGGAGGCGATCACCCCGTCGCCAGCTGCAATCTCGGAGACGCCGCCATCGATCCAGACCGCGTCGAGGGTCGGCGCGTCCTTCTGCTGGCGCAGCTTGCTCAGCGTTACCCCGGACACGCCTGGCTCGGGCACGACGCGGATCGAGGTGTCGCGCGTGAAGGGATCGATGATGCAGGCCTGCATCGCAGCGCCCCACTCGCCGCCATAGGTCGCGACGGTGATCGATTCCTGCGCCATGACGGCGCCCGGCGCAGCCGCCAGCAGCGCAACAAGCGCGGCCTTCGACAGCATGTATGAATTCATCCCCGGCATAGCTTCTCCTTCGCCATTTTGGCATCGTTCCCCTGGTCCACGCATCAGGCCGCGCCGGGCGCGCAGCATCAAATTGAAATCAAGGCATCTGAGATAACCTCCGGCTATGAATATCCGCCAACTCGAAGCCTTTAAGGCGATCATGGAGCTCGGCAGCTTCACCAGGGCAGCCGAAAGGCTCGGCCTGTCGCAGCCCGCCGTTAGCAAGCTGATCTTCCTGCTGGAACGGCGATGCGGCTTCGCGCTGTTCCATCGGCAGAAGAACGGCGTGATTGCGACCGCAGAAGGCCAGATGCTCCATTCGGAGGTGAAGCGGGTCTTTCTCGGCGTCGATTCCGTTTCGGCTCGCGCACGCGCGATCAGGGATTTTGACTATGGTGAGGTCAATGTCGTTTGCTATCCGTCGTTGGCGTCGCGTGTGCTGCCGCCGATCCTCGGCGGATTTCTAAAATCGCGGCCGGGCCTGCGCATCGAAATGTCGAGCCGCAACTCGTGGCTCCTCGTCGAGACCATGGCGACGCAGGGGCACGACGTCGGCTTCGGCATGTTCGCACCCGATCGCCCCGGCGTCCGTTTCGACAAGCTGTGCTCGATGCGGGCCGTCTGCGTCCTGCCGCCGGATCACCCGCTGGCGGCGCAAGAGATCATTCATGCCGGTGACCTGCACAATGCACGCTTCGTCGGCATGGTCGACGAAGACCGCGCCCAGCTCCAGATCGACCAAGTCTTCGTCGAGAGCGGATCGGAGCGCAACATCGTCATCAAGGTGCAGCTGACGGAAGCCTGCTGCTCCTTCGTCTCAAGCGGTGTCGGCGTTTCCATCGTCGATCCGTTGAGCACTGAGGGCTTCGGCAGGGACCAACTGATCGTGCGTCCATTCCGCCCGGTGGTCGATTTCAACATCTGGGTCCTGACGCCAAGCTTCAGGAAGCCCTCGCTCGCCACGCAGGCGTTGATCGACCATGTCCGCCTGCAGCTCGCCGCAAAGCTAGCCGAAATGGCGAGATCGATCGGGGACGAGCCGTAAGCGCGGCATCGCCTTTGGCGCGAAGGCGCTCACACATATCCGCCGGTTATGGCTGACGCCGAACAAGCGATTTGACCCTGGCAGCGGGTCGCGGCCTCAATGGCCGGGCATAACCAACACACGGCGCGGCGCTGGCGCATTTCCAGAATCGGCGGCCCGTCGAACGAGGCTCAGATGACTGCCATTACCGTACTCACGCCGACTGGGACGCTGGGATATGGCTTCGGCGACGAAGCACTGGCGCGCGGCATGTCGCTGAATCCGGCGGTCATCGCCGTCGATGCCGGCTCGACCGATCCCGGCCCGCATTATCTTGGCTCCGGCAAGCCGCTGGTCTCCGACGTCAGCATCAGGCGAGAGCTGACGTCCCTGATCCGTGCCGGCCGGCACGCGGGCATTCCCGTCATCGTCGGCAGCGTCGGCGGCGCCGGATCAGGCGTTCAGGTCGACCGTACCGCCGCGCTCGTCCGCGAGATCGCCCGCGAAAACGGACTGTCATTGAAGCTTGCCACGATCCGCTCCGACATTCCGATCGAGCGGGCGAAACGCGCAGTCGCCAGCGGCGAGATCATCGATTTCGAAGCCGGCTACGCGCTGACGCAAGAGGCTCTCGACGAGACCGTGACCCTTGTCGCCCAAATGGGGCACGAGCCGATCTGCGCAGCGCTCGACGCCGGGGCGGACGTCATCATCGCCGGGCGCGCCTGCGACGATTCGGTGATCGCCGCCTATCCGATCTGGAAAGGCGCCGATCCCGCTTTGGCGATCCATATGGGCAAGATCCTCGAATGCGGAGCCTTTTCGGCTGAGCCATTCGCCATGGACGTCATGCTTGGAACGATTCACGAGGACAGCTTCGTGCTCGAGCCCGGCAGCATTAACCGGCGCGCCTCGGTGAAATCGGTTTCGGCGCATTCGCTCTATGAACGCGAAAATCCGTTCAAGCAGGGCGGCCCCGGCCACGAGATCGACCTGTCGGCATGTTCGTTCGAGCAGCTCGGCGAGCGCCAGGTTCGCGTCAGGGGCGCGAAGTTGACCGAAACCGAGGATTATTACGTCAAACTCGAAGGCGCCCGCGTCGCGGGATACCGCTCGATCTCGATCGCCGGCATCCGCTGCCCCACCACGATCGCCGCGTTGGACGGCATTCTCGATCAGCTCAAGGGGCGGGCGAACGCGTATTTCGCTCCCCTGCCCATTTCGATCCAGTTCCATGTCTATGGTCGCGACGGTGTCATGAAGGAGCTGGAACGGGAATCCGGTCCGCAGCGCGAGGTCGGGCTGGTGATCGAGGTCACGGCCGCGACGCAGGAGCTGGCGCACGCCGCTTGCCACCAGATCAGCGGCGCGATGCTGCACCATCACTATGAGGGCATTATCAACCCCTCAGGCAATCTCGCCTTCCCTTATTCGCCGTCGGACCTCGATGTCGGCCCTGTCTACGAGTTCAGCGCCTACCACCTGATGAAGGTCACGTCGCCGACCGAACTTTTCCCCGTTACCATCGAGGAGCTCTGACATGGCCGCCCGTCCCCTGCGCGAGATCGCGGATATCGTCCGCAGCAAGAACGCCGGCCCCTTCCGGATCACCTTCGACATCCTGTGCAAGGAGAAGGCGAACTACGAGCTGATCCGGTCATCAGGAGCGATCACGCCCCAAACGGTCGCCAAGGCCTATGGCCTGCCGGTGTCCGAGATCTCGTCCTTTTTCGAGATCGACATGGCCAACGCCATCAAGATCACCATCAAGCGGCCGCGAGCCCAGGGCTCGTCCGGCGAAGGCGACATGTATGGCTGCCAGCAGCACGTGCCGCTGATGAATATCCAGATTCCGATCGCCTGATTGCCGGCACGCATGTCGAACAGCTTCATCAGGGTCGAACACCTCACCAAACGCTACAGCGATCTGGTGGTGCTCAACGACATCTCGCTCGATGTCGCGGAGGGCGAATTCCTGGCGTTGCTAGGGCCTAGCGGGTGCGGCAAGACGACTCTGCTGCGCTCGATCGCGGGCTTCGTCGAGATTGGTGAAGGGGACATCCTGATCGACGGACGCTCGATGAAACGCCTACCGCCGAACCGCCGGCCGGTGAACACCGTCTTCCAGAACTATGCGCTGTTCCCGCATCTCACCGTGGCTCAGAATGTTGCATTCGGCCCGCGCCGGGCCGGCGCCAGCGCTCGCGCCGCGGGTGCGATCGTGGAGGAATGCCTGGCCACAGTTGGGATGAGCGCCTATGCGGAGCGCTTTCCGACCCAGCTGTCCGGGGGCCAGCAGCAGCGCGTGGCGCTGGCGCGCGCGATCGCCAACAAGCCCAAGGTCCTTCTGCTCGACGAGCCGCTCGGGGCGCTCGACCTGAAGCTGCGCAAGCAGATGCAGATCGAACTCAAGGCCCTTCAGCAGCGGCTCGGCATCACCTTCATCTTCGTGACGCATGACCAGGAAGAAGCGCTGGTCATGGCCGATCGTATTGCCGTGATGGAATCCGGCCGCATCGCGCAAATCGGGCCTGGACGCGAGATCTACCATGCCCCGGCCGAACGCTATGTCGCGGACTTCATCGGCGATGCCAATCTGTTCGAAGCGGAGGTCGCAGCGACCGGCGATCTCGACCTGCGCGGCGGCCTGTCGGTGCCGGCTACGCACGAGGCAGCGGTCGCGGCCCAGGTGACCTATCTGCTGCGACCCGAGGCCGTCACGGTCAGCGCAGTGGCGCTCCCGACCGCGGCCGGAGCCGTCACCGTTACGGCGAGGGTGACGGATGTCGTGTTCGTCGGCAATGCGTTGCGCATCTATGCGGTGACGGCGGGTGGGCTCGGGTTCGTGGCGCAACAAACCGCGACGGTCAGCGCGACCTCCTTTGCGGCCGGCGACGCGGTCACGCTCTCCTGGCATCGCGACAGCGGTCAGGTCCTGACCCGATGAGGATCCGCAATTTCTGGGCTGCGCTGCTGATCGGCGTTCCGCTCGCGTTCATGGCCGCATTCTTCCTGGTGCCGTTTGGCGTCGTCGTGATAGCGAGCTTCCAGGACAAGGCCGGCGCCTGGAGCCTAGCGAATTACGCGCGCATCCTCGGCGACAGCTACTATCCGAATGTCCTCTATGTCACCTTCAAGCTGTCTCTCCTGGCAACTCTGATGTCGTTCCTGATCGGGTACCCGATCGCCTATTACATCGTAGCCGTTGTACAGAGCCGGGCGGCGCGGCGGTTCTGCTACATCCTCGTCATCATGCCGTTGTTCACGAGCAACATCGTGCGCTCCTTCGGCTGGATGATCCTGCTCGGGCGGCAGGGGCTGGTGAACACGACGCTGATGACGCTCGGACTGACCGAGCGGCCAGTGCAGATCCTCTTCACCGAGCTGAGCATCGTCATCGGCCTGACCTATATCCTCGTGCCCTTTATGGTGCTGACGGTCGCGGGCGTGCTGCAGACGATCGACCGGTCGCTGGTTGAAGCCTCGCTTGACCTTGGCGCAAGCCGCTTTGCAACCTTCGCCAGGGTCACGTTCCCACTCAGCCTGCCCGGTGTCGTTGCAGGATCGCTCATCGTCTTCACCCTGGCCGTCAGCGCCTATGTTGTCCCCAGCATCATGAGCGGTGGTCGGACCGTGGTGATGGCGATGTCGATCTTCGAGCAATACGGCTCGCTCTTTGATTTCAACTTCGGCGCTGCGCTCGCGGTCGGGCTCCTCGTGGTGACGTTGGTTTTGATCGCGCTCTCCCTTCTCTTCATCGAGCGGCAGCCCTCCGGCCGCCAGGCAATGAACGGATGATGACGCTCTCGGAACGCATCGGCCGCTTTCTGCTGGTGACGCTGGTCTGGGCCGGTCTCGCCTTCCTTGCGCTGCCGCTGATCATCATCGTCGCCATCTCGTTCACCGAGACCGAATATCTGACCTTCCCTCCGGTCGGCTTCACGCTGCGCTGGTATGAGCGCTTCCTTGCCGACACCTCCTATTTGGACTCGATCGGCCTCAGCGCGTCGCTCGCCTTCGCCTCGACGGCCATCGCAGTGCTCATCGGCGTGCCCGTGGCGCTGGCGATCACGCGCAGCACGCTGCCTGGCATGCGCATCGTCAACACGATCTTTCTGGCCCCGCTCATCCTGCCGACGATCGTGATAGGCGCGGCGCTGCTGCAATATGCCAGCATCCTCGGCTTTGCACGCAGCTACACGGCGCTGCTCGTCGGCCATGTCGTGATCGTCGTGCCCTACATCCTGCGAACTGTGCTCGCCTCACTGGCGCGCTTCGACAGGACGCTCGAAGAGGCTGCGCTGGACCTCGGCGCTTCGGGGTTCTCCACCTTCTTCTTGGTGACGCTGCCTATCATCAAGCCGGGCCTGGTCGCAGGCGCTCTGTTCGCGCTGATCATCTCCTGGATCAATGTCGAACTGAGCATTTTCAACACCACGGCGGCGCTGATGCCGATCCCCGTGAAGCTGTTCAACTACGTGCAATACTCCATCGATCCGATGGTCGCCGCGATCTCGGCCGCGACGATCTATGTCGCGATCGTCGCCGTCGTGCTGCTCGACGTCATGGTGGGCATCGACCGCGTGGCGGCCTCGCAAAAATAAACCGGCGCCGTTGCCCGACGCTGACGTCAACCCATTCCAACGATCGCTCAGGCCCGTCATGACCCAAACGACAAACTCTGCCCAGGCGCCAACTGGCGCACTATCCGACCTCAAGGTCCTTGAACTGGGCTCGATGCTTGCGGGCCCCTTCGTCGGCTCGATGCTGGGCGACTTCGGCGCGCGCGTTATCAAGGTCGAGAAGCCCGGCAAGCCCGACGCTTTGCGGGAATGGCCGCCGCACAAGGACGACGTGGCCCTGTGGTGGAAGACCATGGCGCGCAACAAGCACGCCGTGACGCTCGACATATCGCGGCCCGAGGCGCGCGATCTCGCCCTCAAGCTCATCGGCGAGAGCGACATCGTCATCGAGAATTTCCGTCCCGGCACGCTTGAGCGCTGGGGGCTCTCGCCGCTTGAGCTGAGCGAACGCTTCCCGCGTATCGTCTGGGTCCGCGTCAGCGGCTGGGGCCAGACCGGCCCGAACAAGGATCAGGGCGGCTATGCCACGATCGCCGAGGCGTTCTCTGGCCTGGCCTCGTTCACCGGGCATGCAGACAAGGGGCCCACCGTATCGGCCTTCCCGATGGGGGATTACCTGGCCGGGATCTTCGGTGCATTCGGAGCGATGGCGGCGATTCATCGACGCGAACAGACCGGCAAGGGCCAGATCGTCGATGTGGCGCTGTACGAGCCGCTGCTGCGGATAATCGAATCCGTCGTGGTGCGCTTCGACCAGACCGGCCAGAAGAAGCCGCTCCTCGGCAACCAGATGGAAGAGGACGTGCCGCGCAACGTCTATGCGACGGCCGACGGCGGGGCGATCGCGATCAGTTGCGGGTCGCAACGGATCTATGAGGGCCTCGTTGATGCGATGGAGCGTCCCGAACTGAAGTCCGATCCGCGTTTCGGCACCATGGCGGACCGGGTGACCCATCGCGACGCGATCGACGGCGCAGTCGCGGCCTGGATGGTGACGCAGACGACCGAACAGGCGCTCGCCAAACTGATCGCCAGAAAGGTCGTCGCCGGCAAGATCAACGACATCGCTGATGTGTTGGGCGATGCGCATGTCGCGGCACGCGAAGCAATCCGGACGATGGTCGATGAGCAATTGGGCCCGATCCGTATGCCGGCTCCGGTACCCAAGCTGAGCGAAACCCCCGGCACGATCCGCTGGACCGGCCGCGACCCGGGAGCCGCCAACGACGAAGTGTTTGGCGGTTGGCTCGGCCTCTCCGCGGGCGAACTGGATGCGCTGCGGCGCGGCAACATCATCTGACCGAGGACGATATGAAGACGAGCAGTATCGGAATAGCTGGCTACGGCCACGCGGCCTATGAGAAGCGGACCAGCCGCACGCTTTTCTCCTTCTTGGCGGAGGCCGGGCGGAACGCTCTGAATTCCGCCGGCCTGACCTTTAAGGATGTCGACGGGCTAGCAATCTCGTCCTTCGAGCTCCCGCCCGACAACACCGTGACAACGGCAGAGCAGTTCGGCCTTTCGATCTCATGGGCCTATCTCGGTACGGCGGGCAGCGCTGGCCCGATCGCCAGCGTCATCAACGCCAAACATGCGATCGAGAGCGGACAGGCAACCACCGTCCTCTGCATCGCCGGCGACAACTACGATGTCAGCGGGCATTTCAAGCTGATGGACAATTTCAGCCGCGGCCTGCGCAATTACGGCACGCCGACCGGATTTGGCGGCGCCAACGGCCTGTTCGGCATCATCCAGCGCAAGCATGCGGAGACATATGGCACGCGCCGGGAAGATCTCGGCAGGATTTCCGTGGACCAGCGCCGCAGCGCCCGGCAGAACGAACACGCCCTGCTGCGAGGGCCGATGACGATCGACGACTACATGAATGCGCGCGTCATCGCCGATCCGATCTGCCTCTATGACTGCGTGCTGCCTTGTGCCGGCGCCGAGGCGGTGGTGGTCACGACCCTGGACCGCGCCCCGCCCGGCAAGGGCGTCAGGATCCTCTCCGGCTTCGAGCGTCACAACCATCCGCCGATGGAGGTCGCGCCGCTCCGGGGCGGTTGGGAAACCTTTGCTGGCAAGCTCTACGACATCGCTGGATACGGTCCGGAGGACATGGATCTCCTGCAGCTCTACGACGACTATCCGATCATGGTTGCGATCCAGCTCGAGGATCTCGGCTTCTGCAAGAAAGGCGAGGTCAGCGCCTTCCTCGCGAAGAACAGCTTTTCATGGGACGGAAGCCTGCCCTTGAATACCGGCGGCGGCCAGCTCTCCTGCGGCCAGGCCGGCATCGCGGGCGGCCTGCTCAGCGTCACTGAGGCCGTCCGGCAATTGCGTGGCGAGGCGGACGGCCGCCAGGTCGCCAACGCCCGGCGCGGGCTCGTGGCGGGGTATGGCATGGTCGGCTACGGCCATGGCCTTTCGGCCAGCAGCATCATCATGGAGGCCGTACAGTGATCGAGAAACCCGACTATCCGCAGCCCTTCGAGGATGAGGACAACGCGGCCTTCCTGGCCGGATGGCGCGAAGGCAAACTTCTCCTGCAGCGCAGCCGCGAAGGCGGGCCGGCCTTCTTCTATCCGCGCCCGATCTGTCCCTATACTGGCTCCACGGACCTGATCTGGACAGAAGCCTCCGGGCGCGGCGAGATCGTGTCCTTCTCGCTGATTACCCGCCCCAACCACCCCTCTTTCAACGAGGAGGTGCCGATCATCCTGGCTGAGATCGCACTCGAAGAGGGGGCGAGCCTGCTTGGACGCGTGATCACGGCAGATCCGGCTGCCGTGAAGAGCAAGGCAAAGGTCGAGACGCTGCCATTGCCGGAGGCGGCGCGCTATCCGCTTCCGACCTTCCGCATCGCCTAGCCGTCCGGAGCCTTGCGATGCCTCACTTCAGCGACAGCGACGTTGCAGACGCACTCGACTGGCCCTCGCTGGTCGAGGCGCTCAGGGACGGCTTCCGGCGCGGCGCGACAAGCCCGGCGCGCCCGCACTATACGGTGCCGGTGCCGGGCGAGCGCGATGCGACCCTGCTGCTGATGCCGGCATGGAGCCCGGGCCGGTATATCGGCCTGAAAACGGTGACCGTGTTCCCGGACAATGGAATGCGCGGACTGCCAGCGGTCGGCGCACATTACCTGCTCATCGATGCGCGGACCGGCGCCATCGCGGCGACATTCGACGGCGGCGAACTGACCGCGAGGCGGACCGCCGCGGCCTCCGCCCTGGCCTCGACCTTTCTGTCGCGGCCAGCGTCGCGGAGCTTGCTGGTGGTCGGGACCGGCCGGCTCGCGCCGAAGCTCGCACAAGCCCACGCCGCAGTCAGGCCCATCGAAAGCGTGCAGGTCTGGGGACGCGATCCCGGCAAGGCGGAAGAAATCGTCGGCGTGCTCGCCGGACTGGGTCTCGGCGCCACGGTCGCCGGTGACCTGGAACGGGCCGTGCAGGAGGCAGACATCATCTCCTGCGGGACGCTGGCCGCCGAGCCCCTGATCCATGGTGCCTGGCTACAGCCCGGTGCCCATCTCGATCTCGTCGGCGCCTTCACGCCGACGATGCGAGAGGCCGACGACGAGGCCATCAAGCGTGCGCGCGTTTTCGTCGATACGCGCGAGGGCGCGCAAGCGGAGGCCGGCGAGATCGTCCAGGCGATCGCGCGCGGCGTTCTCCTCCCCCAGGACATCGCCGGCGACCTTTTCGACCTCACGCGGGGCGCCGTCGCCGGGCGAATGGCCGACGACGACATCACGCTGTTCAAATCCGTCGGCTGCTCGCTGGAGGATCTGGTCGCTGCCGAGCTGTGCCATGGCCGCGGCCCTCGGCCCTAATCGCGGAGGCCGGCAGCTTGGAGGGCTCGCCTTCACGACCCGAACCGGTCATGCCCTCGGAATGGGGGCTGGTCGGCATCTATGCGCTGACGGTCCTGGCGCGCACGATGGTGATCACGCTGATCCCGGTCGTCGCCTATGCGATGCTGGGGACGGCACAGCGGGTCAGCGAACTCTATTTCGTCGCCAGCCTGTTCGGCATCGCCGCGAGTGTTGCTTTGCCTTGGCTCTTGTCGCGGCTCGGCCGCTCGATGCTCCTGATCGGCGCGGCGGCGAGCGGGGTCGGCTCGGCCGTGGCGCTGAGTACCGCCTCCGGCTTCGGACTGGCCATCGGCCTTGTTCTGCATGTTCTGATGGTGCTGACCTTTGAGAACGTGATGAGCCTCTATGTCCTGCAATATGTTCCCCGGCGCACCCTCTCCGCATTCGAGCCGAGGCGGATCTTTCTCGCCGGTGCGAGCTATGCGATCGGGCCATGGCTCGGCGTCTCTCTGGCGCAGTCGACCGGCCCCTGGCTGCCATTGGCGACAAGCGCTGCCTGTGCCTTGTTGACGCCGCTCCTGCTTATGCGGCTGAAGCCACAAGGCCCGACGCCCTCGGCCCATGCCGCATCGATCGCGCCGAGCTGGGCCGATCTGGGGCGGTTCTGGGCTCAGCCGCGTCTGCGCCTGGCATGGCTGCTCGCGGTCGCCCGAGCGGCGTGGTGGTGCATGTATCTCGTTTATGCGCCGATTTTCGCCATCAGCTACGGGCTTGGCCCGTCCGCAGGCGGCGTGCTCGTGTCGCTCGGCTCGACATTGCTGCTGCTCGCACCGCTCTGGGGGCGGCTTGCCCGTCGATTAGGCACGCGAAACGTCCTGATGTCCGGCTATGCTCTTTGCGGCCTGTGCACGATCGCCGTCGCTCCACTCACGACGATTAGCGCCTACGGCGCAGCAGCGATGCTACTCGTCGCTGCCCTCGCGATGAGTGCCATCGACGGCATGGGCAATGTCCTGTTCCTGCGTGCGGTGCGCCCGCATCAGCGCATGCGGATGACGCCCATCTTCAGCACATATCGCGACGTGGCGCAGATCGTTCCCGCCGGTCTCTTCGCGGTGCTCCTGCTCGTCCTGCCATTGCCGGTCGTCTTCATCGCCTCCGGCGTGATGACGGTGGTGGCTTCCGGTTTCACGCTGTATTTGTCCCGCCGGTTCTAGAGCTGAGCGTCTTCTCCCGGCTTCATGTCCGCCGCGAGCTCGGCAAGTTGTTCGCGCAGGAAGGCCACGAAACCATCGACGAGGTTGAATGGGCGCGACGCCGTGGGACGGATCACACTTCAACACCACCATCGGCGAAAACGGGCGGCGCCGCAGCACCGCCCGTCCAGAATGAACATCGTTCGACGTCCATCGGATCGTGGCACCCGGCGCCGCCGAACGACGTTCGAGCTCATCTACGTCATTCCGACGACGCCTTCGCGATGCCTCATGGCACTGCGTTCATCGATTTAAAGCGGCCGAGGGCACCCGTCGCATTTTCGATCATCGAACGACGTTCGAGGTCGCCGTCATGACAACGAACGTCGTTCAGACGATCTCGATCCAGATCGGCACGCCCGTCGCCATGCGGTCGCCTCCGGCGAGCCTGGAGAGCCAGGACGCGTCCTCAAAGGCCATGCGGATGGCGGCCTGCATGTTGAGCGGATCGGCGCGGCAAGCGCGGTCATCGATGGCCTTGGCAACCCTCTTCTTGGCTTTGACGCCATCGGACCCCTTCGCGACCGGCCAGACCGCGACACGTGCGGCCGTCATATAGGCCGCGATCTGTGCACCTTCCGCGGCCCGGCGCAGCTCCGTGGCGTCTTCGGCCGGGGTCCGCGCCAGCGCGAACAGCTTGTCCGCCGTCTTGAGCATCCGCTCGACGCGCTTGGCCAACCGGCCAAGATCGGGGGCCTGCGCTAGCAACTCGATCCAGCGCTGCGCGTCGGGGTCGACGAACATCGGCGGGCCGCCCTGGGGCTCGACGAGGATGGTGAGGTCGTAGTGCTTAAGGGGCCAGTCGCCGAGGCCTCGATCGTGCGCCGAGGGCACGGCGGGTCCAGGCGGCACCATCAGCTCGCCGACGTTCAGAGCGGCGCGCTTGACGCGAATGCGGGTCGCCGTCGCCGGCGCGAGCGCCGGGACATAGTCGCCCCCCTGATCGCGGTCCCACGGGCCGATCGCCTCGGCCAAGGCCAGCTTTGCCTCGGCGCAGTCGAGGGTGTCGGTCGGCCAGATTGCCGTCAGGGCCGTGAGGGATTGGCCGATGAGCATCAGTCCAACCGCGATCTGGGGCGCGGCGTCGAAGCCTGGCGTCAACCTGACCCGCATTGCCTCGTCGAGGAGGCGCTTGGCCTGCCGAGCCGCCTCCTTCAGATCGGGGATCGCCGCGCGGAAGGCGACGAGCTCGGCGACGGAGGGGTCGTCGCTGACCAGCTCGGTTGCGATTGCGATCGGGTCGAGATCGGTCCGGAGTTCCGGCCGGTCGACGGCCCCGCCTTCATGGGGACCTGTCAGGTCCCGGTTCTTCTTATCGGTCATGGTTGCTCTTTCGTGTGGGTACAGCCCCATCGGCTGCGCGTCCTCCTCAGTCCCTGAATCGAAACAGGCGCCGCGAGGGCGCCTGTCCTTCCCTGTCCATTACAGCGGCTGGCGAACGCCAACCGCGTCCCAGGGGGAGCTTGCTCCCGCCATACGCGCCTCTCAGCATGGATTGGCGGCGAGCATGGCGCGGTAGTGCTGTCCGACCGCGATGGCGATGAGCAGCCCCGCCTGGAGCTTGGTGCGGGTGGTGACGCTGGCATGGGCGGCTTCGAGGATTTGGTCGGTAGTGACAGTTACCGGCGACAGCGCGAGTTCAGCGAGCGCGAGCACATGCTGGTGGAGAGCGCCCTCGCAGGCCTCGGCGACCGCGTCACGAGCTATCGGAGGCAGATCGTCTTGGTCGAAGGAGGCCTCGAAGCGATCCAGCATGATGGCATGCTGTCGGGCTTCAGCCAGCAACACGCTGACCTCTGTCCTGCGCTTGAGCCAGTTGCGGAGTGTGGCGTTCTCCTCAATCCAGTGGATCGTAGCGCGGCTGGGCTTAGGTTCTTCGCCATGGCCACGGCTGGCGAAGGCAATGGCGTCCCGGGCAATGGTATGCGCGTCACGATGGGGCAGTTCGAAGGCGATCTCGGCAAGATGGCGCAGCTCGTTCTCGTCGGGGTTTTCCAAGCTCTGGAGAAAGGCCGCGCCCTGCTGGCAGCGCGCATGCCGATCGGCGCCGTTGTGGGCCGGCATGATCGCAACAGCGACCGTGGCGGTCATGTTTAGAAGGACGAGCGCGTAGAGCTGGGGGAGATTTTGCGTCACCGTGCTGGGCGGGCTCACCTGCGCAAGCGTGACGAAGCGTGCGACCTGGTCTGCATGCAGTCGGGCACGCTCGACCATATCGGCGACACAAGCGGGATTGTTGACGAAGGCGGCGTAGTCGACGGCACTAGGCCGGTGAAGGCGTAAGGCCGAAATTTCGTCGATGACTGCGCGCGGGTTCGTGTCGATCTGCAGGGAGGCGAGGCTCTTCGAAGCGGACGCTCGCGGGTTGGACTTGGTCATGTGGATGTAACTTTCTGGTGAAGAGGTCGTCTGAGGTTCTCGGGGGTTCTTCGGTCCCCTTCCTCGCTGTCTCCCTTTCGTCATCGCTTCCTCTCCGGGCTCTTGGGCAGGACCAGGGCCTCGCTCGGATCCGTCTTCACCCCCTTGGCCGGCAACCCGCTCAGGAACCCGATCCGGCTCTTGCCGCCCTGATCGAGCCGCAGCACTGCTTCAGCCTGGACGATATCGGCGCGCGTCACGTGCCGGCGCCCCTCCATGCACGCGAAGCCGAAGGCGATGGGCCAGAGCCGGCTCATCGCGCGGGGCGTCTGCGCCATGATCTGCTCGAAGAGTGCGTCTGTCGGCCGAGCGAACAGTCCGCCCGTGGCAACGTTGGCCTCGTCGAAGAGCGAGCGCTGGATCGCCAGCAGCTGGCTGGATTCCAGCGTGATCTCGAAGGCAATGAGCCTATCGACGATCGAGGCCGGTAGCGGCGATAGGTCGTTCGCTGTCGCTAACCAGATGATGTGATCTGCTCTGAGGGCGATTTCGATGAAATCGTCGGTAAAAGCCTGGGCATTTTCGCGTTCGAGCAAGGAATGCAGCACATTGATCGGTGTTTCCGCCGGATTGAGCGGGCTGGCCTTCTCGATTTCATCAATGACGATGACGGGGCTGGCGCAGTTCGAGTCGAGCAAGAGCTGAGCGACCTTGCCGGGCGCGCTTGCCCGCCAGACCGGCGCCAGCCCGCTGAACCAGGTGCCCCTGTCCGTCATTAAGTTCATCGGGATCGTCAGCGTCATGACGTCAAAAGCCTGGGCGAGGCGACGGGCGTAGTAGGTTTTGCCGACACCGGGGGCGCCGAGCAGCACACAAGGGTCGAGACGAAGCGGCTGGCCTCCGGCCATGGCCAGCGTAGCGGTGCGCAAGATCCAAGCAGTGACGGGCGCGAACTGCGGACAGGTCAGGTCGAGCGCGGCGATGCGGGCGATCATCTCGGCATCGGGCACGAGCAAGCTGCGCCAGGAGCCGCGCTCGTCCTCGTAAAGCCGGCGCCAGAGCGCGCGCTGCCTCGCTTGGGCGTTGCCCTCGTCGTCACTGGTTGAGGCCATGATGCCGTCGCCATGCAGGCGACGATCGACATCATGATAGTCGAAGAGGTGCAGGCCGACCGGGCTTGGCGACGAGATCGATGAGGATGCGCGCTTCTTGCGCGGGCGGCTGGACTTCGTGGTCATCGGGGAATCCGGGCTGAGCTTCACTGGGGTGCTGCGGCTGCAGTCCCGTTTCACCTCCTGGTCATGAGAAAGGGCGCCGCCCCGGTGGCCGACGCCCTCTTGGTTGACCCAATTACGAGATCAGGATCGCCAGCGCTCCATAAGACGCCGCAAATGGTAGAACCGTTGTCTCCCGTCGCGTGTCGAAGTTGGCCGCCGGAACGCTGCGTCGGCGCCTGAGGCCGTTGATGGCCTCAGTCACCTCTGCCGCAGACCGATGCAGCGGCTTTCGCCACGATCATTGTCATCGGGGCCGCAGAAAGCACATAGAGTTCCTTCGCCCTGACCGCGCCGTAGGCGAACCGCGTCAGTGTTGGAAGCTGCTCAACGTGCAAGCCGCGCGTCGACAGACAGGCTTCACCGTCGCCAGACTGCGCCCACTCCGACACGGAGTGTGCCATAAGGGCCTGGCGAAAACGCGCCTCGAACTGGCTGCGCGACAAGTTGGGCGGGAGCTCGGCCACCAGACATCCATCATGGAGTCGCAGACCCTGCGGGAGCGCCTGACCGGGTTCTTTGAACGCAATGCGCGTGTAATCGTCGAAACCCTCACAATGCCCGCCGGAATGCGGGTCATATCCGGCGTAGCGCACCTTTGAGAGGTCATTCACCCGCCCGTCCACGTCGCGCCGTGTCGTTGTACCGATCTTGTAGATCGGGCGGCCGACAATCACGGAACGCTGCCTCAGGCCTGTGCAGCCCGCCAGGTAGATGGTGACGTCCAGGCCTCGCGCTTCGATGGGCATCGTCCGGGCATCGGCCCGCAAGCTGAAGGGCGCCTCCATTGGCGTGGCATGCAGAGACTGCAGTTGGTTCGTTGCGAGATGGATGACACCGGTAAGCTCCAGCGCGCTGGCCTGCGCGATGGCCTCCTTGAATTCGACATATGAAAGCTTCGACATGTTGTGGGGGTCCTTACTCATTATCGGCAAGAACTCTGTCGGTTGAACGGAACTTCCGCTGAAGGTTGGTGCCTACGCCTGATGCGAATCCATGAGCGTCGGATCTGAGGCGAGATGCGCGCCTCACCTGCGAGGCCGATGGCGCGCGGATCCCAAATCGCCACGACTTGCTGCCGCAATCGCTTGGAAGGCCGGTTGTGTCACGTAGCAGGGAGGGTTGCGGTAGCCCGCTCGGGCGTTTTCTTCATGGCCGGCCTTGCGGTACGATCAGCACTTTCGTCAGCTCGGCGCAGCAATGGCTGCAGTTCTCACGATGACGTCGGGCGACAGTGCCCCTCCAACCTGTGCGAAAGCGCGCTGGCTCCGAAGAGCTCCAGAGCGCGAACTTGCTTCATTCCTGTCAGGTCGGGTCCGGCGCGCGCTTCCAGGCTGCCTGATAGACGCTTTTGCCGACTTCGACACGGGGCGGTGCGTAGGTCCTGTCTGTCTCCTTGGGACCGACATGCTGGTTCTGGCGCCAAGCTACGTCCAGACCTAAACGTTCGTCGTTGCGAGCCCAGACCGCCATCAGCCTGCGGAAGGCATGTGGGTTAATCCGCTCTCCCACGAGTTGTTGCGTCATCCTTCGGATCCGGCTGTAGGCCGTGGGATAGGCGAGCCTTCCACCCTTGGCACCCAGCAGCAGGGCATTTGGGGACGCGGCCTTGGCGAGGATGGGCCGGACGATTCGCAAATAGAGACGGACACAATCACTCAGCTCTTTCCCAAGGATCGCATCGAAATCCCGCCTGCTTTTCATTTGTTCGCCAGGGAGGAGCAGGACGATCGTGTCATCGTGGATGATGATTTGAACGCCAAGGTCCAGCGCCAGCACGTTTTTGATGCGCAACGGAAGCTGCGTCAGAAACATGATCGTGAGCGCCGTCAGCGCTTCGCTCGCCGCGCGTCGTTCACGCGCCTTTTCGCGCCGACCGAAGCCGAGCCGACGGATCTCGCGGACCCGCAGCAGGAAATAGGCTTTGGCCGCGCGGTAGACCTGGCGTGCGCTTGCTCGCGGCGGTGGTACGTAGGCTCGCCCTGGGGATGATCCTGCGATCGTGGCGATGACCTTTGCCACTTCGGGCAGCTCCGCTCGCGCACACAGCATCTTGAGGCGATCCATCAGCGTCAGGACGGACCGGGGCGTGTTCGTCGTCGCGAGATCGTTGCGGAACCCCTCAAGCGCTTCTTGAGTGAGGCTCTGCGCGAGGGGCAGACTGACCATGTGAGGATGCAGGCGATCGAGGTAGCCGAGGAAAAACCCGAGCACCTGGGACAGATTGCGCTGCGTCGATTCACGCAACTCCTTGCGCTTCTCGCGGGGGTCGAATGATCCTTCGCTTGCGATGGCAACGATGCTTCGCTGTTCGGGAGTCCAACGGTCCTTGGCGAGGGTCCGAGGCTGGCGCTTCTTCTGAGGCGACGATGTCATAGCCGGGCACCTTCGCGGTCGTCGCTTGCCTCGAAGGTGTCCTCGAGCCGCTGCGCATCGTTGATCCCCATCAGGGCCCGGAAGCGCACTTTGAAGTTTGCGGTGTAGCGGAAGCCGTTCGCGTCAGAGAGCCACTCAGCCATCTTCGGGTTGGCTTTGAGATAGGCGGCATTCGCGCCATCTCGCAGACGCTGCAGCGTCAGGTCGTCATGGCCGATGCTGGTCAAGAAGCGCCTGACGCCCGTGGACAAGGCGCTGCCGCTCACCGGCTCATCCCTGCCTGAATCTAGAAGGGCGCTCGGCGTGCGACCAAGATACTGGGTCACAGCGAGGACGTATCGATCGATGCTAGCGCCCATTTCCTTGGGAAGATCGCGCTCGAGGTCGACGGACGAGCTATTCTGGGGACCCATCAGCCGGTGTCGGATGCCGGTATGATCGCCCGAGAACGTTGCCCCTTCGATCGTGCCCCGAGGGCACAGGTTCCACAGGACGAGTCCGACGGCGATGCAGGCCCGGGCACGGGCCAGTGCGTCGTAGTTCGGCTTGCCCGCCAGCGCCTGCTCCATCTCCAACACCGCAGCGTCGAAGATCGCGAAGACCGTTTCCATGGTGAAATGAGAAACCTGCCGTTTGGTGTTGGCAGGGAGGTCAATGCCGGCCTGCTGATGGCGATACCGGACCGCGCGAACCACCTTCGCGAGGCTGGCCGCCTGTCCGCTCTTTGCGAGTGCCCTCTCGATGCCCAGTAAGACGAGGTCGCGCGCCTTGGTGCGCAAGATGTCGGGGTAGAGCTCATCGATGGCCGACTTCAACGCCGCTTTGTCGGCGAGGTCTGCAATGCTGCCGACCATATGGCCGTGCTTGATCATCGTTTCGGCCACGCGCTCGATGCGCTTGCGAGCATTGTATCGGTTATGGGCATCATCGCTTTCACGCGGTGAGGCGGTTCCAAACTCCTGATCGAGTTCTTCGACGAAGCGAGCGGAAAACGCCTCGGCACGCGATGCGCGAGACGCTGCGCGCTTCCCAACCGGCGGCGTCAATTCAAGCAGGTGGCTGCACCCTTCCATGGTGCGGATGACGTTCCAGTCCCGGACCAGGCAGGAGATGAACGGTGCCGGGTCCTGCACCCCCCAAACAGCGAGCTGGTTGCGGAACTGCTCGATCGCCTGGTCATCGATCTGAGCGGGATCGATCCCGCGGTCGCTCGCATACTGGAACAGAGGGCTGATATAGGTCCTCAGGTTCTTTGGCATGGCCGTATAGATGGCCTGGCATGCGGTCGAGAAGGTCGACGGAATGGCGCGCGGTTTCTTCCAGTCCCGCACAGTCGCAGACGTCTCGGCTGCGACGTTTCTGATCTCATTCATGGGGTTTTCCTGTCTTGAGTTGCTCCGCCTTTCCCGATCGGCCGGTGAATGGCCGAAAGCTCAGTATTGCCGTCATTTACAACCGGATCCGTTTCACAAGAAAATGCCCAATCTCAGAAGATTGCCGAAGACAAAATCATCTCGACTGACCCTCCGTATTACGACAATATAGGATATGCTGATTTATCTGATTTCTTGTTTATTTGGCTTAAAAGAAGCCTCAAGGAAATTTATCCTGATTTGTTTTCATTTATCGCTACGCCTAAGGCTGATGAGTTAATAGCTGCCCCGTATCGGCAGGGCGGCCGGGAAGCGGCAGAGACATTCTTCCTTGACGGGATGCGCGAGGCCATTGCCAACATGGCGCGACAGGCATCTAACCTCTTCCCCGCAACCATATACTACGCGTTCAAGCAGAGCGAAGTCGCGCAAGAGGGGGTCAGTTCGACCGGCTGGGCAACTTTTCTGCAGGCTGTACTAGACGCGGGATATGCTGTCGTAAGCACTTGGCCGGTACGCACGGAACTGGCAAACCGGTTGCGTGGCCGGGAAAGTAATGCGCTTGCCAATTCGGTTGTCCTAGTCTGCCGTAAGAGAGAAACGACTGCAGAGGTCGTTTCGCGTGCCGAATTCATCCGAGCCCTGAAACGGGAGTTGCCTCCCGCCATCGCTGACCTTCAGGCAGCCAACATTGCTCCGGCCGATATGCCGCAATCGGCCATCGGCCCAGGCATGGGCGTCTTCTCGCGCTACAAGGCGGTGCTGGAATCCGACGACAGTCCGATGAGTGTGAAGGCCGCGCTGCAGCTGATCAACCGCGAGCTCGACGAATACCTCGGCGGCATCCAAGGCGAGTTCGACGCCGACACCCGCTTTGCCATCACGTGGTTCGAACAGCACGGCATGGCAAGGGGCGAGTACGGCGCGGCTGACAACCTTGCGCGCGCCCGTGGAATTTCGGTGGAGAACGTGAAGCATGCCAGGATCATCGACAGTGCGGCTGGGAAGGTCCGCATCCTGGCGCGCGATGAACTGGATGATGATTGGGAGCCGGAGGGCGACGGCCATCTGACCGTCTGGGAGTGCCTTCAGCATCTCGTTCGCAAATACGAAAAGGACGGCATCTCGCATGAGACTGCCGTGCTTCTGAAGAAGATCGACGCGAAGGCCGAGGCGGTGAAGGACCTTGCCTACTGCCTCTACGACATCAGTGCCAACAAGCGGAAGGATGCGAAGGAGGCCACGGCCTACAACGCCCTGATCGCTGATTGGACTGAGCTGACGCGGCAGGCAGCCGCGATCCACGACACGAGCGGGGATCGTCAGATCCGCCTGGATATCTGAGGGGGAACGGGACAGTGGCCAAGAGCACGCGCCAGTATGTTTTCGAGGGCATGGAGCTGCTGCCCGCAGCCCTTATTCCGTTCGTCGAGAAGCGGCTGGAAAGCTCGCTGAAGGGGCATTGGCAGATTGAAGTAGCAGAACGGCTGAACCTGCGGCCAAACAGTAGTGGGGAGATCGGATGGGATCAGGCGGCGCTGTTCAACGGCATGGACCGCTATTGGGCTGACGCGTTCAAAGCGGTTCTCGGCCGTGCCGAACGTGCGTTGGTCAACGAGCTTGTCGATGTTCGCAACAAGCTCTCTCACAATGACGCCTTCTCCTACGACGACGCCGAGCGCGCGCTCGATTCCATGCGGCGCCTGATGGAGGCGATCAGCGCCGGCGAGACCGCCGAGCAGCTTTCGAAGATGCGGGACACCATCCTGCGCACGAAGTTTACCGAACTTCAGCGCAACGAGGAGCGGCGGAAGACCCAGCGCCTGGAAATCTCCGTCGAGACCGTGGCAGGCTTGCTTCCATGGCGCGAGGTGGTCGAGCCGCACCAGGATGTCGCCACGGGCGAGTTTCAACAGGCCGAGTTCGCGGCCGATCTCGCCAAGGTGCATTCGGGAAGTGCGCCCGCTGAATATCGTGACCCGCGCCAGTTCTATAGCCGCACTTATCTGACCGAGGGCTTGAGTGCGCTTCTGGTCGGCGCGGCCAAGCGGCTTTCGGGCAGCAGCGGCGACCCGGTCGTCGAACTGCAGACCAACTTCGGCGGCGGCAAGACGCACTCGATGCTGGCCCTTTACCACATGGCGGGACCGACGCCCGTTCAGGACCTGTCGGGCCTTGATCAGCTGCTTGAGAAGCACGAGCTAACCGTGCCCAAGAACATCAACCGCGCTGTGCTAGTTGGCACCTCGCGCGGGCCGCAGGACGTCCTCAATGCCGAGGGCGGTCGCAAGATCTGCACGACTTGGGGCGAACTTGCGTGGCAGCTAGGCGGCGCCGAAGCCTTCGACATGGTCGCTGAGAATGACGCCAACGGTATCGCGCCAGGCTCGCACTTGCTTGAGACGATTTTCACGAAGTACGCCCCGTGCCTGATCCTGATCGACGAGTGGGTCGCCTATCTGCGGCAGATCTATCGAGTCGAGGGGCTGCCGTCGGGCTCGTTCGACGCGAACCTGTCTTTCGTCCAGTCGCTCACCGAAGCGGTCAAAGCGAGCCCCGGCACGTTGCTGGTCGCCTCCTTGCCTGCGTCGCAGATCGAAGTCGGCGGCGAGGGCGGCCAGGAGGCGCTAGCGCGCCTCAAGCAGACCTTCAGCCGTGTCGAATCCTCTTGGCGGCCCGCGAGCCAGGAGGAGAGCTATGAGATTGTCCGGCGGCGGCTGTTCAAGGAGGTTTCCGGCGACAAGTTCCATCACCGGGACAACACACTGAAGCAGTTCGCCAAGCTCTACCGCGAGAACGCCAACGACTTCCCGCAGGGCTGCGCCGACGAGGACTACCGGCGCAAGCTGGAGAAGGCCTATCCGATTCATCCCGAGCTGTTCGACCAGCTCTACACGAGCTGGGGATCGCTGGAGAAGTTCCAGCGCACGCGCGGCGTGCTGCGCCTGATGGCGCAGGCGATCCACGAGTTATGGATGAACGGCGACCCTTCGGTGATGATCATGCCGGGCAGCATTGCGGTGAGTTCGCCGCGCGTTGAGCCGGAGCTGCTCCATTATCTCGACGTGACCTGGCAGTCGATCATCGCAGGTGACGTCGATGGTACCGCTTCCACGCCTTACAAGATCGACCAGTCGGCACCCAACCTGAACCGCTTTTCCGCGACCAGGCGCGTTGCCCGGGCGATCTTCATGGGGACGGCACCGACGCACCAGCAACAGAACACCGGCCTCGACGACAAGCAGATCAATCTCGGCGTTGTGCAGCCGGGTGAGCGGCCCGCGATCTTCGGCGACGCGCTGCGACGGCTAACCAACCAGGCCAAGTTCATGCACGCCGATCTCGGGCGCTACTGGTACTCGATGTCGGCGAGCCTCAACCGCATCGCAGCCGACAAAGCAGCACAGATCGAGACCGCGCTCGTCCTGATGACGATCGACAGCGAGCTGAGTAAATATGTGAATAGCCTCGCTGATCGTGGGCACTTCGACGCCGTGCAGGTGGCGCCGGCCACTTCGGCGGAGGTGCCGGACGAAGCTGGAGGTGTGCGGGCAGTCGTGCTGGGCGTCGCGCATCCGCACAATGGCCGTGAAGGGTCCGAAGCGCTGGTGGAAGCCAAGGATATCCTGATGCAGCGTGGCAGCACGCCGCGCGTCTATCGCAACATGCTGGTTTTCATCGCCGCGGATTCTCGCCAGCTCGACAATTTGAAAGACGCGGTGCGAGCGTCCCTCGCCTGGGGCGAGATCGTACGCGACACAGAGCGTCTCAATCTGACGCAGAGCGACAGCGCGCTGGCCAAGGCCAAGCTGTCTGAATCGAATGAGACGATGAAGACGCGCCTGAAGGAGGCGTGGTGCTATCTCCACTATCCGGCGCAGGAGAGCGCGCAAGCCGATGTCGAATGGGTTTCGGGCAAGATCCCGGCTCAGGACGCGCTGCTGGCGCGGGCCAGTAAGAAGCTCGTGGCCGAGGAAGGGTTGCTCACAGAACTCGGACCCACGCGTCTCGATCGTGACCTGCAGAAGTACATCTGGAACGGCAAGCCGCATCTCTCTCTCAAGGACCTGCGAGAGTATCTCAATCGCTACATCTATCTGCCGCGTCTGAAGAACCAGGAGGCTCTGATCAAGGCCGTGCAGGCTTCCGTGAGCGGGATGATCCCAGGGCCCTTCGCCTATGCCGAGCGATGGGAGGAGAAGTCGGACACCTATCTGGGCCTTGCCATCGAGCGGGCTGCTAATGCAGCAGTCGTCATCGATAGCGACAGTGTCATCGTGAAACCTGCTGTGGCCGAGGCACATCGACCGACTCCGGTGCAGCCGGGAAGTGGCGGAGGCACGGAGGCTCCCGGCGAGAAGACGCCCGAGACCGGGACACAGCCAACGAGCGGCGCGCCCCAGTCTCCAGTTGCTGAGAGGAAGCCAACCCGCTTCACAGGTAGCGTAATGATCTCGCCGGATCGCCCAGCTCGCGACATGCATCAGATCGTCGAAGCGATTGTCGAGCAGCTCACAACGCTGCCGGGGAATTCTGTGAAGCTGAGGCTCGAGATCGATGCCGAGGTGCCATCAGGGCTCGACCGGGCGAAGGTGCGGACGCTGGTTGAGAACGCCAACACGCTTGGGTTCATCGACAAGTCGGTAGAGTAGGTCCTCGACGCAATAGGGGCGATGGTCTTTGTTGAGGCGTACGGAGATTTGCCGCTCGCCTTAGATGGTACGGCCAGACTGACACCGAGATTTTGGTTTGCACCTCGAACGGCAACCCATTGAAACTAAACAGGTCTATTTGGATCGAGTTTGCATGAAATCGATAACAATATCAATGGATTGCATCAGGCTACGAATCTGAGGGTCAGAGGTTCGAATCCTTTCGGGCGCGCCATTTACTTCCGTCTCACTCATCGGCACCAAACCGTTTTCGGACGGGTGGCTTGCCATGGGGAGGCCGGCGGGTAGGTCCAAGGTGCTGCGCACCTCCGCCCAGCGCGGTGTCTTCTCATTCTCTACCCGGGTTCCGAAGGCGTTCCAGCCGCTGTTCGATCGCGCATGCGTCGTCGCTTGCCTGCCGGCGCGCTCGCCTGCCCGACAGGCTGCCATTCATCGGCGCGCAGCTGTTCCGACCTGGCCGCTTCTGACTGCCGCTCTCGACTCCGTTCAAGCTCGGTCGCGCATTTGTCCGGTCGCGTTCCTCATCGCGCACGGTACAAGCCGATTCGCAGCACTGGCTGGTGATGCCATGGCCGCGTTATTGCGTAGACTGGCGCACCGGCAGGGTGTCGGAATCGCAAGCCATGGCGTGGCGGGTGTTGGGGGACGTGTCGAGAATGGCCTATGACGTGATCGTCGTCGGGATCGGCGGCATGGGAAGCGCCGCCGCCTGGCATCTCGCCCGGCGGGGCGTGAAGGTGCTCGGTCTCGAACGCTTCGACATCCCCCACAGCATGGGCTCGTCGCACGGCATCAGCCGGATCATCCGCATGCCCTATTACGAGGACCCGGCCTATGTCCCGCTGCTGCGGCGGGCCTATGAGCTCTGGGGCGAGATCGAAGCGGCGACGGGCGAGGAACTGCTCGTCATCACCGGCTCGATCGATGCCAGCCCCGAGGATGATGCGCTGTTTCAGGGCGCGCTGAACTCGGCCCGCCTGCACGATCTGCCCCATGAGGTTTTGACCGGCGATCAGGTCAATGCGCGTTACCCCGGCTATCGCCTGCCGTCGTCGCATCGCGCCGTGTTCCAGGCCCGGGGCGGCCTGATCGCCAGCGAGCGGGCGATCGTGGCGCATGTCCGCGCCGCTCAGGCGCATGGCGCGGAGATCCATGCCCGCGAGGCCGTGCTCGGCTGGGAGGCGAAACCCAACGGCGATGGCGTCGTCGTGACGACCGACCGGGGCCGCTACGAGGCCGCGCGGCTGGTGCTGACCGCCGGCGCCTGGATCGGCGACCTCGAACCCTCGCTCCGGGCCGTCGCGGTGCCCGAGCGCCAGGTTCTGGCCTGGCTTCAGCCCGCGAAGCCGGAGCTGTTCGCGCTCGATCGCTTCCCGGTCTTCAATTTGCAGGTCGATGAGGGCCGCTATTACGGCTTTCCGATCTACGAGGTGCCGGGCTTCAAGTTCGGCCGCTATCACCACCGCGGCGAAACCAGCCGTGCCGACGATGTCAGGCGCGAGCCGGACGCGGAGGACGAGCGCCTCCTGCGGGATTTCAGCCAGCGCTATTTCCCTGATGGCAGCGGCCCGACCATGGCGCTGCGGAGCTGCATGTTCACCAACACCCCCGACGAGCATTTCATTCTCGACCGCCACCCCGCCCATGAACAGGTCGTGCTGGTCTCGCCCTGCTCGGGGCATGGCTACAAGTTCTGCAGCGTGATCGGGGAGATCGTCGCCGATCTCGCCAGCGGAGACGGCACGACCCGGCACGACATCGGATTCCTGCGCCTGGCGCGGACGGCGCTGGCTGCCCCTCATGCATGATGGCCTCGATGTCGCCCCACGCGGCGGCCTGCGCCTGGGCATCGATATCGGCGGCACCTTCACCGATTTCGCCCTGGTGGATTCGCTGGGCTCGCGGGTCGGCGTCCACAAGCAACTGACGACGCCGCGTGATCCCTCCCACGCCGTGCTCGAAGGCACGCTCGCGATCTGTCAGGCCGTCGGCTGCTCCCTGTCCGAGCTCGTCGAGATCGTCCACGGCACGACGCTGGTCACCAATGCCCTGATCGAGCGTCGCGGCGACCGCACCGGCATGCTCGTCACGCAAGGCTTCCGCGACCTCTTCGATATCGGCCGCGAGCAGCGCTACGACCTGTTCGATCTGCGGCTGCGTTACGCAGAACCGATCGTCGAGCGAGGGTTGCGGGCCGACATTCCCGAGCGACTGAAACATGACGGCGCCGTGCTCGTGCCGCTGGACGAGGAAGCCGTCGCTGCGCAGACGCGCCGGCTGGTCGAGGACGAGCGGATCGAGGCGCTGGCGATCTGTTTCCTCCACGCGCATGTCGACGACCGTCACGAACGTCGCGCCCGCGAGATTGCAGGGGCGCTCTATCCGGCGCTGCACATCTCCCATTCGGCCGATGTCTTCCCCTATCCGCGCGAATTCGAGCGCTGGACCACGACCTGCGCCAATGCCTATTCGCAGCCGCTGGTCGACCGCTATCTCTCCCGGCTGGAGACGGGCCTGGCCGAGGCCGGCTTCCGGGGGCGGCTCTGGATCATGGCGTCGAGCGGCGGTCTCATGAACCTCGACATGGCCCGGCGCTATCCGGTGAAGCTGCTGGAATCGGGCCCCGCCGCCGGTGTGCTCGTCGCGGCCCGGATTGGCACGGCGGTCGCGGGAGGCGACCTGCTCTCCTTCGATCTCGGGGGCACGACGGCCAAGGGTGCGCTGATCCGCAAGGGCAGGCCGTTTCGCGCCTATTCCTTCGAGGCGGCACATGCTTACGAGTATCGCAGCGGCAGCGGCCTCCCGCTGCAGATCCCCGTCCTCGACATGACCGAGATCGGGACCGGGGGCGGCAGCCTGGTTGCGCCCGATGCGCTCGGCCGGCTCAGGGTCGGGCCGCGCAGCGCCGGCGCCGAACCCGGGCCTGTGTCTTATGGCCGTGGCGGCAAGACCGCGACGTTGACCGATGCCAATCTTCTGCTCGGCTACCTCCATCCCGACAGCTTTCTCGGCGGCACCATGACGCTGGATCTCGACGCCGCAGGCGCCGCCTATCGCGCGCAGATCGGCATGCCGCTGGGCGTCGACGCGTTGCGCGCCGCCTGGGGGGCTCATGACATGGCCAATGAGGACATTGCGCGGGCCTTCCGCATGCATGCCACCGAACGCGGTTTCGACTATCGCGGCTGCGCCATGGTGGCCTTCGGCGGCGGCGGGCCGCTGCATGCGGCGCGGATCGCCCGCAAGCTGCGGGTGCCGCGCGTGATCTTCCCGCGGGGAGCCGGCGTCATGTCGGCTTTCGGCATGCTGTCGGGCGCACAGTCCTTCGAGACGGTGCGGGCGTTCCGGCGCAGGCTCGACGCGGTCGAGGAGGGCGAGCTCCAGGCCCTTCTCGCCGAGCTCGATGCCGAGGCTGCGGCGCCGCTCGGCTCCGGCGGAGCCACGCACTGGCACCGGCGCTTCGACATGCGCTATCGCGGCCAGCACTACGACATCGAGGTCGAGCTTCCCGAGGCCTGCGAGGATGTTCGCGAGGCGCTGCGGATGCGTTTCATCGCGCGCTACCGCGAGATCTTCCACACCAGTCTCGATGAGCCGATCGAGATCGTCGGGTGCAAGGTCGAGGCGAGCGCTTCGGCTCCGCGCACGTTCTCGACCAGCCCGGTGGACGACAACGACGGCGGCGAGGCGATGACGGGCCATCGTCAGGCCTATTTCCCGGCCGCCGGCGGCCTTGTCGACTGCGCCGTCCTGGCGCGCTCGCGGCTGCGGCCTGGCATGGTCTTGGATGGGCCGGCCCTGGTCGAGGAACCCGAATCGACGATCCTGCTCGACGCGGGTGATCGCGCTACGGTGCATGGCGACATGAGCCTCGTTGCGGAGATCGCGACCCCATGACGAGCCCTGTCACGGCATCCCGCCGAACCCTCGATCCGATCGACCTCGCCATCGCCTGGGACAGGCTGATCTCGATCACCGACGAAGGCGCGGCGGCCCTGATCCGCACCTCCTTCTCGATGCTGGTGCGCGAGGGCTTCGACCTCTCGGTGATGATCTTCGATACGCGCGGCCGGCTGATCGCGCAGAGCCGCAAATGCATCCCCGTCTTCATCGGCACGGCGCCGGTGACGATGGCGCATATGCTCAAGCGGTTTCCGCCGCAGACGCTGGCGCCGGGGGATGTCGTCGCGTCCAACGACCCCGTCATCGGCACGGGCCATATGTTCGACCTCGCCCTGATGAAGCCGATCTTCAGGGGTGGGCGCATCGTCGCCTATGCCATGAGCATCACGCATCTGCCCGATATCGGCGGCATGGGCTTCTCTGCCGCCGCGACCGAAATCTACCATGAGGGTCTGCGGCTGCCGATCTGGAAGCTCTTCGCGGCGGGCCAGCGCGACGAGACGCTGATCGAGCTGATCAAGCTGAATGTCCGGGTGCCCGAGCAGGTGCTGGGCGACATCATGGCGAGCGTGAGCTGCCTCGAGGTTGTCGACCGGCAGCTCGGCGAGTTCCTGTCCGAAGCGGGGCTCGCCGATGTCGATCAACTCGCGGTGTCGATCATCGACCAGACCGAGGCCGCCGTCAGGGCGGCGCTGGTCGCGATTCCCGATGGCGCTTACCGCAACGAGGTCGAGGTCGAGGCCTTCGGCGATATCCGGCGGCTCGTCTGCCGGATCGACAAGCGCGGCAGCCAGGCGGCGATCGACTTCGCCGGAACCGGCCCCTGCGTCGGCGCCGGCATCAATGTGCCGCTGTCCTATACGCGCTCGATGGCGCTCTACACGCTGAAATGCATCACCGCGCCGAGGCTGCCCAACAATGACGGCGCCACCGTGCCGATCGCGATCAGCGCGCCCGTGGGCTGCCTGCTCAATGCCGTGCCGCCGGCACCGTCGGCCGGGCGGCATGTGATCGGCCATTTCATTCCCCCGCTGATTTTTGGCGCACTGGCCGAGGTCGTGCCGGACCGGGTGATGGCGGGCAGCGGGCTGATCGACTTCATCACCCTGCAGGGCCGCCGGCCGGACGGCTCGGGCATGGCCACGACCTTCTGCGCGGCGGGCGGCTTCGGCGCATTGAGCGATCTCGACGGCCAGCCGACGACGCCGGGCTCGTCGAATATGGGCGGCATGTCGGCGGAGCTGTTCGAGCCCGAGAGCGGGCTCGTCGTCGAGCGCAAGAGCCTGCGGCCGGATTCGGGCGGGGCCGGCGCCTATCGCGGCGGTCCGGGGCAGGAAATCGTGCTTCGCAACGACAGCGGCTATCCGGTCAGCGTCTTCTCCATGGCCAACCGCACCCAGTTTCCGGCGCAGGGCTTCGCCGGCGGGCAGCCGGGCGCCTGCCGCGAACATCTGGTCAATGGCGCGACGATCTCGCCGCAAGGGCGGCATGAACTCGCGCCGGGCGACCGCCTGACGCTGCGCGAGGCCGGCGGCGCGGGCTTCGGCAACCCGCAAGCGCGGCCGGCCAGCAAGATCACGGATGATCTCAGACGGGGCTACGCCACGCCGGAGGGGGCGGCTCGCGCTTATGGGCCGGACTGGCCGCGTCGCGGGACGTAACCGCTTTGGCCGCATCCGGCGCGGCGGCGCCGGATCGCGATGAGCTGCGATTGCGAGCAATGGCTGCGCTTCAGGCTCTGGTCCTCGCACTGGACACAACGAGATTCAGACGGGATCAGCCCCGAGGGGCGAGGCCTGGCCCCTCGGGGTCGAAAACGGCCGTCCCTATTGGACAACCGTGATTTCGCCCGGTCTCCAGCTCTTGTCGAACCACGGCTCCAGCGGGCCATACAGCCTCAGCAGCGTGAACCAGCCCTTGCCGGGGATCGTCTGGACCCAGTTGCTTTCCTTGCCCGCGGGGGCGCTCGGCCCGAAGTAAACGTCCACCGAGCCATCGGCATTGACCTGCAGATCCTTGTCCTGGCTCGACACGCTCGGCCGCTGCTGGTTGGTCTGCAGCATCGACCTCGTCTGAACGTCGTAGACGATGACCGACCAGAAATCCTTGACCGGAATGTTCCTGGGCAACGTCAGCCGATAGGTCTTGCTCCCGTCGAACGGCTTGCCGTCAGCGTCGAGCGCGGTCCAGGGGTATTGCGACCCCCGACCGACCATCTTCTCTTCCATCGCCGGCGTCACGCCTGTGGCGAACATGTAGTAGAAGACGGCGCCGTCGAGTTTGGACACACCCGGCTGCGACTGGAACTTGTAGCCGCCGAAGAAGGGCAGCCGCCAACTGCTCTTGCTGTCGGGGTAGAAGAAGGCGTCGCGCCCCCTGATGTCCAGCGCCAGCGCCCGCGCCGTCACCGCGCCGATGTTGGCCGCATCCCTCAGGATCACCTTCATGCGCTCGTCCGGCGCGAAGGGCTTGCCCTTTTCGATCCCGATCGAAGCGAAGAGCCCCAGCGTTGTCGGGTCTGCCCCCTCGGGGGGCTCTTCCTGGATGACCTTGTTCAAGAGGCCCCAGAAGGAATAGTCCGTCGGCATCACGAAGTTGGACGGGATGCCCGAGGCATTGACCAGCGTCGCGGGCGCCGGGGTGTCCTTCCTGGCCAGCGGGTAGATCTTGAGGTGGTCCCTCACCCCCTGCACGCCCGGTTCGGTCTTGCCATCGACAAGGAAGGCCCGGAAGAAGGTCCAGAGCCCATAGGTGCTCGGTCGCACGACGATATAGCCGCTCGGCACGTCGCCGGAATAGCCGGGTGGCAGGATCAGATACTTGCCACCTTGGCCCTTGTCGGCGCCTGTGATCCCGACGTCAGCCACCCATTTGTACCAGAAATCGTTGAACGACCCCAAGACCTTGGGGGGAATCTCGATGACGATCGGGCCGTCCTTCGTATCCAGCCAGATAAAGCTGTAGATCGTGTTGTCGTTCGCGGTCAGTTCCACCGTGCGCGGGTCGACAAGGTTCTCCCAGATCACGTTGGTCCTGTTGACCGGGCCGAACTTCAGCAGACTGTCGCGCATTCCGGCCTGGTTCACGATCGGAATCGCCAGAAGATAGGCCTGCAGCGCGCGCGAGCGGTCGAGGTTGTCCCAGATCTTCGCCTGCGTTTCCTTGGTCGGGAAGCCGTCATTCAGCTTCAGCGTCCCGATCGTGGTCTCCAGCGTGTCAGGCGTCGCCACACCCGGAGCGATCTCGGTCCTCATCTTGTAGGTGTCGGCCGAGGCCGGTAGCGCGAACGCATTGACGTACAGGCAGAGAAGTATGCCTTTGGCGATGGTCAGCAATTTGATGGTCATGATGAGGTCCCTCGACTTCAATCCTGATCGCACCGTAGATGGACTCGCATGCAGGTCGTTGTGGTTTGAGGACACCGATGCCGCCGACAACGACGAAGATGGCGATGCAACGCGCAGCCGCCCTGGTCCCGTTGGCAGGCGTGCTGGAAGACCACGGTGTCAGCCTGGCGTCCGTGCTGGAGGGCACGGGTATTTCGGCCGCTGAGGTTCGGCCGGATGCCTTCGTGGCTTATGCAGACTTTCTGTCGGTCCTCGACAACGCATGTCGCCTGACCGGCCGGGACGACATCGGGATCCTGCTTGGGAAGCGCCAGACACTCGCTGCGCTTGGCCCGCTGGGTCGCGTCCTGCGCCATGCCGCTACGCTGGGCGAGGCGATCGGCGATTTTGCCGCCTTCCAGAGCCACAACTCGACGGGCGGCTCGGTCTACATCATGCAGGCGGACCGCGACGTCATATTGGGGTACGGCGTTTACGACACGTCGGCACCGATCACGAACCAGATCTATGATCTGGTCCTTGCTGTTGGTTGCAATCTGATTGCCGAGCTGACCGGCGGGCAGGTTGCGCCAGAGGAAATCGTGATGTCCAGGGCGGCCCCTCGCGATCCAACCCGCTACATGCGCCTGGCGCGATGCCCGGTTCGCTTTGGCCAGCACCAGACGGGTGTGATCCTGCGGGCGTCGGTCCTGGATTTCCCGCTCCCGGCAGCCGACAGGGCGCAGCATGATCTCGCGCTGGCCCAGCTTCTCTCGGTCCGCCATGGGACACCGCTCCCCTTGTCCGCGCATGTCCGGCATCTCTTGCGCCCCTTCCTGCTGAGGGGCCATGCAAGGATGGCGGAGATGGCCGAGCGGCTTGGCTTGCACCCGCGCGCCATGAGGCGACGGCTGCGAGCGGAGGGAACCACGTTCGACGCGATCAGGGACGAGGTGCGTCAGGTCGCAGCGAGGGAACTGCTCAGGTTGGGCGATCTGAGCATCGCGGACATTGCTGCGACGCTCGACTATTCGACCCCGAGTTCCTTCGTGCACGCTTTTCGTCGGTGGAGCGGAACATCGCCTGGGCTTTGGCGAAAAGCCGCTTGAAGGGCTGCTTCGGCAGACCGATGTCCTCCCTGTCATGCGGCCGTGACCAAGCGCTCGGCACATCGATCCTCCGGGTCTTCGGAACTCGGCCATCTGCGTCGAGATGCAGGCCGGACGGCCGGTCCTCGCCGCGTCGTTCCGGATGGGAGCAGCTGTGCCCCATGAACATGGGCTGTCGCCGCCGGCCGACAGCGGCTAGCATGCGACAGCCCTGACGGGGGCGGGCCAGGGCGCGGGTCGGCGGCCTGCGAGCCGGGGCGGGGGAGCAAGGCGGCGCATGATCAAGGTGCTGCTCGTCGAGGATGACGCGCCGACGCGCTGGCGCCTCCAGGACGCGCTGGGGGCGACCGGAGAGTTCGCCGTCACCGCTGTTGCGACCGTCACTGAGGCCCGGACCCATCTCTGCGAGGCGGTGCCCCGTGTGCTGCTGACCGATCTGCAACTCCCCGACGGCCATGGCCTCGACCTGATCCGGGAGACGCGCCATCGCCATCCCGAGACGGAGATCATGGTGATCTCGATCCTCGGCGATGAGGAGAGCGTCATCGCCGCGATCCGCCAGGGTGCGACCGGCTATCTCCTCAAGGACGCCTTCCCGACCGACATCGCGGCGACGGTGCGCGACCTCGTCGCCGGCCATTCGCCGATCTCGGCCTCGATCGCGCGCTTCATCGTGCGGCGCACGCAGGTGCAGCCCGCCGCGGCCCCGGCCCCGCAGGGGCTCAACACGGCGCGGCTGACGCCTCGCGAGATCGACATCCTCTGGGGCATCGCCAAGGGCTTCAGCTATGCCGACATCGCCGGGCATCTCGGCCTGTCGCGGCAGACGGTGCCCGGCCACATCAAGAACATCTACCGCAAGCTCGAGGTCAACACGCGCGGCGAAGCGGTGTTCGAGGCGCTGCAGCAGGGCCTGATCCGGCTGTGAGCACGGCGGCGGCCGAGCCGGAATCACGCCCGGTGGCGCCTCTTGGCACCCCCGGGCTGGCGCTGCGGCTGCTGCTTTATCTCGCGCTGCAGGCGCTCGTCGTGGTCGGCTGTCTCGGGCTCGCGGCCCTGCCGACGCCGGAGCCCCCGCCGCGCTGGCAGCTCACCGAGGCGTGGCTGGAGCCGCCGGGCGTGATGGTCAGCCTGCCGCATCACCACAGCGCCCGGTTCACGATGGCGGCTCCGCCCCGCTATGGGCTGGCCTTCGACAGGCCTGCCGGCCTGCCGGAGGAGCCCTGGTCGGTGCTGCTGCCGCGCTTCACCAACGGTGTCGCGGTCGCGGTCAACGGCGTCGAGATTCTCGACAGCCGCCGCAATCCGGCGGCGAACCGGCCCGACCGAAGCACTCCCGAGATCGTGGTGGTTCCGTCCTCCCTGCTGCGGGAGGGGCGCAACGAGCTGACGGTCAGGCTCTTCGTCTGGGGGCCGCTCACCGGCTTTCTCGACCGCATCCATGTCGGTCCGGACGCCATGCTGCGGCCGGCCCATGACCAGCGCGTCCTGCTCTTCGTGACGCTGCCGATTGTGCTGGCCGCCTGGCAGAGCATCCTCGCGGTCATCCTGGGCATGATGTGGCTGATGCGACGCCACGAGCCGGAATATGGCGCGCTCGCCGCCTCGATGGCGATCGGCGTGATGCAGACCTTCATCTCGGCGCCGAGCGGCCAGTCGCTCTATGCCGGGCTCAACGCGGTGCTGATCGCCTCGCCGCCGCTGGAGAGCGCTTTCGGGGTGCTGTTCTTCGTCCTGTTCCTCGGGATGAAGCTGCGACGGATCGCCGTGCTGCTCTTCGTACCCGGCCTGATCATCACCGCGACAGGGCTGTTCGGCGGCCCCGGCCCGGTTCGCACGGCCTATCTGATGCTCGGTCCGGCGACGGTGGCGTGCTGCCTGGTCCTGATCGCCGTCGTGGTCGCGCTTGCCTTCCTGCAACGCCGGGATGCGACCAGCCTCATGCTCGGCAGCGCGGTCACGGTCGTGCTGTTCTTCTTCGCGCGCGACATCCTGTCGATCCTCGACATCGCGCCCGACCGGCGGATGTTCTTCTCGCGCCTGTCCTACTCGGCCATGGTGATCGCGATCGGCATCGGTCTGACCTGGCGCTTTGCCCGTGCCATGAACCAGGTCGACAGCTTCGCCGGCCGGATGGTCACGCTCGTGCGCGAAGCGGAGGACAAGCTGCGTGCGACCCTGGCGCGGGACGAGGAGCGGGCGTGGGCGATGGCTCTGGCCGGCGAGCGGACGCGGCTGATGCGCGACCTGCATGACGGGCTCGGCGGCCAGCTCGTCAGCATCGTCGCGCTGAGCGAACGCCAGCAGGCCGCGCCGATCGGCGAGGCGGCGCGGGCCGCGCTGAAGGATCTGCGGCTGGTGGTCGACGCCATGGACGATATCGGCGGGGATCTGATGCTGGCGCTCGGGGCCTGGCGGGAGCGGACCGCGGCCCAGTTGCGGGCGCATCGCATCGAGCTGGCGTGGCGCGTGCTGACGCCGCAGGGGCTGCCCGTCCATCCCGAACTGCGTCCGGGCCACGTCATCCAGATGCTGCGTCTGCTCGACGAGGCGGTGACCAATGCGGTCAAGCATGCCGGTGCCGGCACGATCATGGTCGACATCGAGACCGTCGCGGCGGCGGACGGTCAACGCGGCCGCATCAGCGTGCGGGACGATGGCCGGGGCTTCGACGCCCAGCCCGGCAGCGCCGCCCCGCCTTTGGCCGGGCGGGGCCTCGCCAACATGCGCCGGCGCGCCGAAGGCTGCGGCGCGCAACTGGCGATCGTCTCGGGCCCGGAGGGGACGCGCGTGACGCTCGACCTTCCGGGCCGCTTCGCCGATCTCGACGCGCCCGGCCGTTGAGCCGCGTTCAGCGGCGGCCGACGCGGTTGACCGGGCCGCCGCGATTGGCCGGCGTGCCGGGACGCACGCCGACGCCGCGCGCGCCGGCTCCGACCCCGCGATAGGGTGTCGCCACCGCCGCTCGTGCGACCGGCGCGCCGACCACGACCGGGGCCGGGCGGACGATGCAGCCCTTCGGCACGCCCACCGTCTTGCAATAGACCACCGCCTCGGCCGGTGCGGCGCCCAGCGTCAGGCCCGCCAGCGCGGAAAGCGCAGCCAGGCCGAGGCCGTTGCGCGTGAACCCTGGAATGCGAACCATCGTCTGGTGCTCCCTGCATTGCGCGTCTGCGGCCTGGCCGGACGGCCACGCTTTCGCGACGTCGCTGCAATCTGGGGCTCTTTGCGCGCCGCCGGTATCCCATGAAGATGGGGTGGCGGGACCCCGCCCGCGATGGCGTGATGCGATGGCCTGACGTATCGGAACTGGCAGATGCGGCGAGCCGGAGCGAGGACATCATGCCGGGCGAAACAGCCATGCCTGCCGCCGCGGCGGCGGCGGAAACCCTCCGCAGCGGCATCGCGCCGCTCGATGCGATGCGGCGCCTCGTCGAGACCGTCGACCGCGAAGTCGTCACGGCCCTGACGGCCCTGCCCGGCCTGCCGGGCGAACTGATGACGGTGGCCGAGCGCGGCTGGCCCGAGTCGGCGACGACGCTGCCGGTGACGCTCGGTGTCTGCCTCGTCGTCGCGCTGGCCTATGTCGCGACGCGCAGCGGGCTGGCGCAGGCCCGCCTCCGGGCCGGTTCGGCCCGAAGCGCGCTCGCCGGGATGGCAGGTCTCGCCGGCCTCGAAATCCTCGCGCTGTTGGCGGCGGCGCTGGCCGGACGGGTGCTGCTGGTGCGGGGTCTCGGCATCCTGCCGGGCTCCGAGGCGCTGCCGCGCGACATGGTGATCGCGCTGGTGCGCTGGCTGATGGGGCTGACGCTGCTGATCATCCTCTTCCAGCCGGCGATGAAGCGCTTCCGGCTGACGCGGGTCGATGATGCGGGCGCGCGCAAGGCGGTGCGCCGTTTCGCCATCCTGTTCGCGATCGCTCATCTGCATGCGGTCCTGCTCGCCTCGGCGCAGCGGTCGGGCCTGAGCGACGAGGCCGCCAAGCTGATCTCCGGCCTCGTCGCCGCCGCGCTGACGGCGGGCGCGGTCCAGATGTTCGTGTCGCTGGGGCGCCACGGCATGGCTGCGGGGGCGAGGCTGCTGGCGATCGGGCTCAGCGGGCTGGCCCTCGTCTTCTGGCTCTGGGGCTGGGTGAGTGGCGCCTTCGCGCTCTATCACGGCGCCGTGGGGACGATCGTGGTGCTGCTGCTGGCGCTCGCGCTCGACCGGGCGGTGGCCGTCAGCATCCGCGATTCGCGCCAGCCGGCCGAGATGCGGCAGCTCTTCGTGCTGCGCGTGGTCATCGACAGCCTCGCGGCGGTGATGATCCTGCGGATCGGCCTCGAATTCTGGCTGGTCGGGGCCTTCGGCTGGCTCCCGGCCGATGGCGCACAGATGCTCGGCTATCGGCTGAACTTCGCCTCGATCGTTTTCGTGCTGGGAGCCGCCTGCGCCGCCCTCGTGCATGTCTGGACCGAGGCGGCGCTGACGCCGACGGAAGCCGCCGGCACGGCGCAGGAGCGGGATGCGCGCCTGGCCCGGCTCTCGACGGTGTTGCCGATCCTGCGCGCGACCACGATCACGCTGATCTGCGTGGTGTTCTCGCTGGTCGGACTCTCGGCGCTCGGCGTCGACATCACCCCGCTGATGGCCGGTGCCGGAATCGTCGGCCTGGCGATCAGCTTCGGCTCGCAGGCCCTGGTCAAGGACATCGTCTCAGGGGTGTTCCACATCGTCGACGACGTCTTCCGGATCGGCGAGTCGGTCGAGGTCGGCACCCGACGCGGCCTCGTCGAAGAGATCAACCTGCGCAGCATCCGCCTGCGCGAGGAAGACGGTCGGCTTCACACCATCCCACTCGGCGAACTCGGGGCGGTCACCAATCACAGCCGCAAGCTGGTGCGCCTGAGCGTCACCGTGGCGCTCGACCGCGCGCCGGACCGCAACGACATCATGCTGTTCACGCGCCAGGCCGCCGCTGCCCTGCGCAGCGAGCCGCCAATCCGCCAGGCGATCGTCGGCGACATCGCGGCGAAGCTCAACGAGCCCGCGGAGGGCGAGAGCGCCTCGCTGGTGTTGGCCTTCAACATCGGTGCCGCGAGCGCCGAGCGCGGCCGGGCGCTGATCCAGCGACTGGTCGAGGAGGCGATCGACGAACTCGCCATTCCCGGTATCCGCCGCAGCGTGACCGTCGCCACGGACGCCCTCTCGAGTGCCGTGCCCGTGGTGGACGCCCTGCCCCAGGCCGCCGCGTGAGGGCTCCCCATGAAAGCGCTCCCCATGAACATGGCATGGGCGGGGGAGGCGCATCGCGCCATGGTCCGTGGGCTCTCCGGTCGTGCGACCGCGGGGGCGACTGCCATCCGAGAGGATCGACCCATGAAGACATCGCTGTTGCTCGCCTGCGCCCTCCTGGTCGCGGGCACCTCCTTCGCCGGTGCCCAGTCGGGCCCGACGCGCGCCGAACAGATGGCCTGCCGCCCGGACGCGCAGAAACTCTGTGCCTCCTTCATCGGCCAGCCGCAGCCGATGAACGCCTGCCTGAAGGACAACAAGGCGAAGCTCTCAAGCGACTGCCGCAAGGTCGTCGAGGCGCGCGGCGGCTGATCGCCCGTACCGGCGCGGCCGGCGGCGTGGGGACGGGAGCGGCAGGGGGATTGCCGATGCGAAGCGGGCTGGGCCGGATCGCCCTGATGGGAGCCGCGTGGCTGGCGCTGGCGGCGGGCGGCTGCGCCGGCCCCGGCCGCGGGCTGCTGGTGCCGGTGGCGAAGCCGCCGGCCGAGGCGAAGACCCGCACCGTGCTGGCGGTGACGACGCGGGGCCCGGCTCTCGATCCGCCGGGCCATCTCTTCTCGGGCGAGCGCGGCGACGCGGCGCGCTATGCCAGCCTCACCCTGTCGCTGCCGAAAGGACGAGCGCCGGGTTCGGTTCCGACCGATGCGGACAGTCCCGACCCCGACAAGCATATCGCGCTCGTCGAAGCGCGCGAGCTCGACGCGACCCAGTTCGCCGGGCTTGCCCGGGCCGAGCTGAAGACGCGGCGCCGGGCGCTGGTCTTCACCCATGGCTACAACACGCAATTCGACGAGGCGGTCGTGCGCCTCGCCCAGATCGTCGACGACACCGGCTATGGCGGCCTGCCGATCCTGTTCAGCTGGCCCTCGCGGGGCGAGGTCAGGGATTACGGCTACGACAAGGACTCCGCCAATTTCAGCCGGGACGCGATGGCCGATCTGCTGGCGCGGCTGGCGCGCGACCCGGGGATCGAGGGCATCGACATCTTCGCCCATTCGATGGGCAACTGGCTGACGATGGAGACGCTGCGGCAGCTCTCGATCGCGGGCGACCAGAAGACGCTGGGGCGTCTCGGCACGATCGTGCTGGCGGCGCCCGACATCGACATGGACGTGTTCCGCACCCAGATCGCGCGGCTGCGGCCGCTGACCGCCCGCATCGTGCTCTACGCGTCGCGCGACGACTATGCGCTCGACCTGTCGCGGCGGCTGTTCGGCGGCAAGATCCGGGCGGGCGCCAACACCGATCTCAGCCAGTTCCGCGCGCTCGGCATCGAGGCGCATGATCTGTCGCAGGTCGCCGGCGGCCTCGGCCGCAACCACAACAAGGCCTTCGGGGACGGCACGACCATTGCCGCGATCGGGCGGGCGATCTCCCAGGGTGCGGGGTCTGCCCGGCAGGAGAGATCGTCCCTGAACGAGCGCATCGAGACCTTCGGCCGCTCCGTGACGCTGCTGGGCGACGCCCTCATTCCCGGCCCACCCCTGGGAGGATCACGATGATCGCCTCGCTCGTCTCCTCACGGCTGACGGCTGTGCCCGTGCTGCTCGGCCTCGCCGCCACGCTGGCCGCCTGCAACGACAAGCC
Organism: Bosea sp. RAC05; assembly: GCF_001713455.1. Lineage (NCBI taxonomy): Bacteria > Pseudomonadati > Pseudomonadota > Alphaproteobacteria > Hyphomicrobiales > Alloboseaceae > Allobosea > Allobosea sp. RAC05. Next base: position 176,130 of record NZ_CP016464.1, on the reverse strand, counting down.
GGCCGCCTCCGCGCCGCCCCCGGCCGAGGTTCGCGTGGCGCCGCCGGTGTCGCGGCCGGTGACGCGCTATCTTGAGCTCACGGGCCAGACGGCAGCGGCGAAGCGGGTCGACCTCGTGGCGCGGGTCTCGGGCACGCTGAGCGAGATTCGCTACAGCGACGGCGCCGCCGCGAAGCAGGGCGACGTGCTCTTCGTGATCGAGCCGGACAATTACCGGCTGAACCTGCAACTGGCCGAGGCTGCCGAGGCCCAGCAAAAGGCGCTGCTGGTCCAGGCCGAGGCTGATCTCGCCCGCCAGAAGCAGCTCGCCCAGCGCCAGGCCGCCTCGGAGGCCGCGCTCGACAGTGCGCTCAGCCGGCGCGATTCGACCGCCGCCGCGCGCGAGCAGGCGGCCGCCCAGGTGGCGCAGGCGCAGCTCAACCTCGCCTATACGGAGGTCAAGGCACCCTTCGACGGCATCGTCTCGGCCCATCTCGTCGACCAGGGAGCGCTGGTCGGCGTCGGCGGGCCGACGCTGCTGGCCTCGATCGTCCAGAGCGACCCGATCAAGGTGCGCTTCTCGCTCGATGAGCAGACCGTGCTGCGGATTCGCGAGGCGATGCGCCAGCGCGGCCTGACGCTGGCCGGGCTCGGCAGCATTCCGGTCGAGATCGGGCTCGACACCGATGCCGGCTATCCGCATCTCGGCCAGCTCGACTATGTCGCGCCCGAACTCGACATGGGCAGCGGCACGCTGGCGGTCCGGGCCTCCGTGCCGAACCCCAAGGGCGTGCTGCTGCCGGGGCTCTATGTCAGGGTGCGGCTGCCGCTGCAGAAGGACGTGCCGTCCCTGCTCGTGCCGGAGGCGGCGCTCGGTGCCAGCCAGACCGGGCGCTATGTGCTGGTGGTCAACGGGCAGGACCGGGTCGAGCAGCGTCCGGTCGAAATCGGCGAGGCGAGCGAGGGCGGTCTGAGGGTCATCCGCGCCGGGCTCTCGGCGGGCGACCGCGTCGTCGTCGGCCTGATGCAGAACGCCATCCCCGGCAGCCGGGTGCGCCCCGTCACCGATGTCGCGAAGGCCGCGCGCTGATGGCCAAGTTCTTCATCGAGCGGCCGGTCCTGGCCAATGTCATCGCGGTCCTGATCGTCATTCTCGGGCTGGTGGCGCTGCTGCGGCTGCCGGTCGCGCAATATCCCAATGTCGTGCCGCCGACGGTGCAGGTCACGGCGCGCTATCCCGGCGCCAGTGCCGCCGTGATCGCCCGCGAGGTCGCGCTGCCGATCGAGCAGAAGGTCAACGGCGTCGAAGGCATGATCTACATGTCCTCGACCAGCACCAGCGACGGCCTCTACACGCTGACCGTGACCTTCGCGATCGGCACGGATGCCGACAAGGCGCAGATCCTGGTGCAGAACCGCGTCGCCGCGGCGCTGCCGCAGCTGCCCTCCGTCGTCCAGACGCAAGGAGTGCAGACCAACAAGCGCTCGACCGCGATCCTCCAGATCGTCGCGCTCACCTCCGACCGGGCCGGGCATGACAGCCTGTTCCTGTCGAATTTCGCGACGCTGAACCTGCTCGACGAGATCGCGCGGCTGCCGGGTGTCGGCGCCGTGAACGTCTTCGGCGCCGGGCAATATGCGATGCGGATCTGGCTCGATCCGCAGAAGATGCAGCTGCGCGGGCTGCTGCCCTCCGACATCGTCAATGCCGTCAACCAGCAGAACCGCTCGGTCGCCTCCGGCCAGCTCGGCATGGCTCCGACAGCCGGCGACCAGGCTTTCCAGACGACGCTGCTGACGCCCGGCCGGCTCGACGAGGTCGAGGCCTTCGAGGCGATCATCGTGCGGGCCGACGGCAACCGCATCACCCGCCTGCGCGACGTCGCCCGCGTCGAGCTCGGCGCCCAGGCCTATGGCCAGGATTTCCGCCTCAACGGCCAGCCCTCGGCCGGGCTCGCCATCTTCCAGCTGCCGGAGGCGAATGCGCTCGAGGTGGCGAAGCTCGTGCAGACGCGGATGACCGCGCTCTCGGCGCGCTTTCCCGAGGGGATGGGCTGGAGCGTGCCCTTCGACACGACGCGCTTCGTCGAAGCTTCGCTGGGCGCGGTCTACAAGACGCTGGTCGAGGCGGCGGTGCTGGTGTTGCTGGTGATCCTGATCTTCCTGCAGGACTGGCGCGCGACGCTGGTGCCAGCCACCACGGTGCCGGTGACGATCATCGGCGCCTTCGCGGCGATGGCGGCGCTCGGCTTCACCGTCAACATCTCGACGCTGCTGGCGGTCGTGCTGGCCATCGGCATCGTCGTCGACGACGCCATCGTCGTGGTCGAGGGCGCCGCCCATCACATGGAACGGGGCCTGAGCCCGCATGACGCGACGGTGCGGGCAATGGAGGAGCTGATCGGCCCGATCATGGGCATCACGCTCGTCTTGATGGCGGTGTTCCTGCCGGCCGCCTTCCTGCCGGGGCTGAGCGGCGAGATCTACCAGCAATTCGCCCTGGTGATCGCCGCCACCGCGCTGATCAGCGCCGTCAACGCGGTCACGCTGAAGCCCGCGCAATGCGCGCTCTGGCTGCGGGCGCCCAAGCCCGTCGCGCAGCGCGCCTGGATCTACCGGATGTTCGAGCGCGGCTACGGCGCCTGCGAGCGGGCCTATGTCGGGCTGGTGCGCCGGTTGGTCGCGCGCAGCGGGGTGGTTTTCACGGTGACGCTGCTGCTCGTCGGGGCCTCCGTCTACGCGCTGAGCCGCATCCCGACCTCCTTCCTGCCGGTCGAGGACCAGGGCTACATGCTGGTCTCGGTGCAACTGCCGGACGGGGCCTCGCTGTCGCGCACGACGGCGGCGCTCGACGAGGTCACCAGGCGGGCGCGCGCCGTGCCGGGCGTCGACAAGGTGATCGCGATCGCCGGCCTCTCGGCCCTCAACGACAATGCCAGCCTCGCCAATGCCGGCGTCGCCTATGTGATGCTGACCGACTGGAAGGCGCGCCGGAAGGGCGAGGATCTGCTCGGCCTCTACGGCGCGCTCAACCGGGCGATGGCCGATCTCGAGGATGGATCGGCGCTGGTGCTGCCGCCGCCGCCGATCCAGGGCATCGGCAATGCCTCGGGCTTCACCATGAAGGTCGAGCTGCGCGACGGCAGCTTCGACTACGCCAAGCTGCAGCGCCTCGCCGACGCGATCGCCGAGCGGGCCCGCGCGCAGAACCGCTTCCAGGCTGCGCGCAACACCTTCAGCGCCCAGGCGCCGCAGGTGGAACTGGCGATCGACCGCACCAAGGCCGAGGCGCTGGGGATCTCCTTCGGCGCCGCGACCGATGCACTCGGCGCCTATGTCGGCTCGGCCTATGTCGGCCAGTTCAGCAAGGGCGGCCGCGTCTTCCAGGTCTTTGTCCAGGCCCAGGCGGAGGCACGCATGGAGGCCGAGGGGCTGCGGACACTGAAGCTGCGGGCCAAGAGCGGCGAGATGGTGCCGCTCGGCGCCATCGCCGACATCCGCCCCGGCATCGGTCCGTCCCTGATCAGCTTCCACAATCTCTACCCGGCGGCGACGCTGATCGGCGCGCCCAACCGCGACGTCAGCTCGGGCGAGGGGCTCGACATCCTCGCCGAGATCGCGCGCCAGACGCTGCCGCCCGGCACGGGCTATGAATGGGCGGGGCTCTCCTATCAGGAGAAGGAGCTGGCCGGGCAGGTCTTCCTCGTCTACGGCTTGAGCCTGCTCCTGGTCTATCTCGTGCTCGCCGGCCAGTACGAGAGCTGGATCGCGCCGCTCGGCATCATCCTCTCCGTGCCGCTGGCGCTTCTGGGGACGGCGGGCGCGATGCTGGCGCTCGGACTCTCCAGCAATCTCTACACCCAGATCGGGCTCGTGCTGCTGATCGCGCTCTCGGCCAAGAATGCAATCCTGATCGTCGGCTTCGCCCGCGACCTGCATCTCAAGCAGGGACGGCCGCTGGCGGAGGCGGCGGTCGAGGCGGCGCGGCTGCGCCTGCGGCCGATCGTGATGACCTCGCTCGCCTTCATCCTCGGGCTGGTGCCGCTGGTGCTGGCGAGCGGGGCCGGCGCCAATGCGCAGCGCTCGATCGGCTTCGCCACGCTGACCGGCATGATCGGCTCGACCCTGCTGACCGTCGTGGTCGTGCCGTCGCTCTTCGTCGTGCTGCAGAAGCTGGAGAGCCGGTGGCGTCGCGGTGCCGATGCCCCGCCCGTTGCCGGTGAGACGGCGCTTGGCACGGAGCCTCGCTGAGCCGGCCTGGCGCAGGAAGGCCGCTTTTCCTTTCCGCTGGCGCAGGAGCGAACTCGCGGATGCGCTCGGTTTCTCGCTCGCACACGTCATCGGACACTGCGAGATATGCGTTCGACGGGCCTCGTGAGCTGGAAGGGCAGCCGCTTCACAAGGTGAAGGTCGAATGGCCGGAAGACGCTACCGATCAAGACCTGTGCGCGCGCTTTCCCAAGGAGACGCGGTCCGCTCTGCGGCACGCCTTGAGCTAAGCCAGGTCACCACGGAAGATGAATTCTCGAAGACGCCCTTCGTGTTCGTCTCAGCCGAGATCGAAGCCGCCCGGTTAGTTCTGCAGCGGCGCCGCTGGCGGCCCGATCTCGATCCGCTCGATCATGAGCGTGGGCCCCGTGGCGTCCGCATGGAGCGCGTCGCCTTGCCATGTCGCCGCCCCGCGCGTCGACAGGAGGATTTCCAGCCACCCATTGTAGCGCCGCGTCTCCGACTCCGGCAGTGCGAACCGTACCCAGTGCCTGTCGCCCTCCGTGATGTCGGGCAGCCGCGTCGCCTTCACCCCATAGATGGCCACACCCAGAGTCTTCAACACGGGATCGTCGGCGGCATTCGCGGTTGCGATTCGCAATTCCTGCGGCTTCTCGCTGTCGCTCCTGGCAAAGGCGAGGGCCTCGAATCGTCCTGGACGGATTCGCCGGATCACACGCGATCCGACCTTCTCCGAATCTGAAAACCCATAGACTGTGGGCGAAGCGGCCATTTCGAGGCTGACAGGCCCGGCATTCCGAAACGGCTGCACCGGCGCAGCAACGGGAGGCAGCTGGCCGATCAGGCCGGCAAGATGCTCGCCGACACGCTTCGAGCTTGCGACGGCATAAGGCGTCCCGACATGCGAAAAGACCGAGAATTGATCGTCAGGCCAATAGTCGATGTTGAGGATCGAGACATCGGCGTGGCGCGCCGCATAGGCAGCCAGCTCGCGTGCCACGCCCCTCGTATCAAAGGTCTTCTGGAAGACCTCTCTCTGGAACGCTTGTGGCATAGGATTGGTGGCAACCACCAGGCGCGCACCGTGCTCACGGGCCAAAGCGAGATACTGGTCCAGCACGACCTCGATGTAAGTCCGCCGGGACAGCTTCTTCCAGTCGAACATGCTGGGAACCCCAGCGACGCCCGCCACCGTTCCGTAGTATTGCGCGAGTTCATCGTCGCTGTAGCCGGCCAAGGGCGGAGAGTTGCGACGGACCATCTGGAAGAGCCCGTTTATGTGATCGTCTGGGATATCTGTCTCGCGGGCCCAGCCGCCGCTCGGCCCGATGATGTCGCGCAACATGAGATAGCCAGGGTTGCTGACCAGGGGGCGATCGGTCTGGTTCAGCCGGCCGTTCAGATAGAAGACACTGTCGGTGACCTCCTTCCTCAGGCCGAGAGAGGGCACATGGAAAAGCCGGTTGAAGGGGCTGGCGAATTCCCTCTGGAGATCGGGCCCCATGATGTCCTTGGCGTTCAGCAGGGCCTCACGCGGTGCTCCGCCGCCCGGCGTGAAGTACAGCACCAGCACCTTGACGCTGCCGCTCCGCTCCATGATGCGGCGCGCCAGGGCGTAGTAACCGGGGTATCCGAGATTGGACGCGACGCTGAGATTGAGAAAGCTGCGCCCGCCGAGATAGGATTCGACGATCGGTGACTGTACGGCATGCAGGCCCGAACTGTCGCCGACCTGGATAATGTCGGGACGCGCATCGTCGAAACGGCTGACCTTTTCCATCACAAAGGCGCGCTGCACGCTCTCGGTCTTGGCGAAGGCGTACTCCAGAAAATTGCTGCGCTGATGCTCGGGTCGCGGCGCCCACCAGGAGATCGTCGCCTCGATGGCAACGAATCCGGCGACCGCCAGCCCGACCCAGCTAAAATGCGAAATAGATGAATTCACCAGCCTGCCTCCGGGCGAAGAAGATGATTCCGTAGAGGAACACCAGCGCGAGAACGGCACGCGTGACCGTATTCATTCTCAGGAAGAGATCGGGAAACTCCTCGTTGCGACGACGCCCGAGGTAGTCGAACACAAGCACGGGAGCTGCAAACAGCACGAGCCCCCATCCGAAGACGATCAGGTACCAATTTTCCGACACAAGCCCCCGGAGCACGCCGCCGATGAAGGCGCTCCAGGCGCCATAGCCCGCGCCGGAGGCGGGCATGTACTGCTCATAGCGCTGCAGCAGATCCGGGATGATCGAGGGCGTGGCAAGGATCGAGGACCAGATCGGGCCGATCTGTTCCGGCGTCGCCCTGAAGAAGATCCAGCCGATGCAGACCAGATGGAAGAAGATGAAGGCGGCCAGAGCCTTGCCCGCGAAGCCGAACCGGGCCAGCCACTGGTCGATCGGCACCAGCCGGTACAGGATCAGCAGGAGGCCGTGCCAGGCGCCCCAGAGAATGAAGAGAATCCCGGCGCCGTGCCAAAGCCCGCCGAGCAGCATCGTGAGCATGAGGTTCCGCATGACGAACCAAGACGCGCCACGGTTGCCGCCGAGCGGCACATAGAGGTAGTCGCGAAGCCAGGTCGACAGCGAGATGTGCCAGCGCCGCCAGAACTCGGACGGGTTCGTCGAGAAATAGGGCGTCAGGAAGTTGCGCATCAACTCGACATTGAGCAGCTTCGCCGAGCCGCGCGCGATGGTCGAATAGGCGGCGAAGTCGCAGTAGATCTGGATCGCAAAGCCATAGGCGAAGATCAGGCCGATGCCCGGGGGGAGCGGCGTCTTCGCGCCCGGCCCCATCATCTGCACCACGGTCTCGACCAACCCGCCGGCATTGTCGGCGAAAACCGTCTTCTGGAACAGGCCGAACAGGATCATGAAGAGTGCCAGAGAGACGGTCTGCGCACTGGGCAGGGGTCTCGATCGCGCCAGCTGCGGCAACAGGTCGCGCGCCCTCATGATCGGGCCCGCGACCAGATGCGGGAAGAAGGTGACGAAGGAGATGTAATCGACAACGTTCCGGTAGGGGTGGAACTCCTTCCGGTAGATGTCGATCGTATAGCTCATCGACTGGAATGTATAAAACGAGATCGCGGGCGGCAGAACGATCAAGATGATCGGGATCGTCAGCCCCAGCGGCGCAAGCAGGCCCGAGAGGGAGGTCGTCAGCCAAGTCGTGTACTTGAACACCGCCAGCAGTGCGAGGTTCGCGACGATGCTGATGACGACCATCCGCTTGGCCCAGGCGCGGTCTTTGGCATCATGGACCTTCTGGCCGATCCAATAATCCAGCAGCGCCGTCGCGAAGAGCGGAAGAAGGTACCAAAGCTCGGCCGAAGCATAGAAATACAGGCTGACCAGGGCGATAAACAGGTTGCCATAGGCTGTCGTGCGCAACAGCGCCCAGCCGGCCACGACCAGCGGCAGAAAGATGAAGATGTAATTCAGAGAATTGAAATGCATCGCCCGCGGTCTGCTCTTGCGGCGGAAATTTGGCCGCGGCTGGGGCTTATGGCCTTCCACGCTGGGAAAAACAAGGCGCCCGACAGTGTTTCGGTCAGCTGCGGCAACAAAAATTTTCAGCCCCGCATGAGCCGAACTGGCCGGAACTCAGTGGGCAAATCGCGTGAGCTCAGCAGAATCGCTTTCCAATTGCTCCGCCTGTGAGATGCCCCGCGAACAGTTTGGGACGGCGTCGCTGACCAAGATCTCAACCGGGCTCGCAGGCGGCTGACATTACCTCCATGCGATGAGCAGATCGGCGTCATTATGTGTTCTGAAATGGCGTCCCGGAAGGGATTCGAACCCCTGACCTACGGTTTAGGAAACCGTTGCTCTATCCTGCTGAGCTACCGGGACGCGCGGAGAACCGTGTAGCATAATCGGCATGCGTTTGAAGCCGTTTCTTGCCCTGTTGCTCGCGCTCGTCGCCGCCGGGCCATTCCCGGCGGGAGCGGCTTTTGCCGCCGATGCCTGCGCCGTCCTCGCCCCCGACAGCCCGCTGGTGCGGCTGTCGGGGGTCGATGCGGCGGGTGATCCGGTGCTGGTGGATGGGCGCCGCCTGCGGCTGGTCGGCCTGGCGCCGCGGCAGGACGAGGCGGAGGCCGCGCGCTTCGCCGCCGGGCTTTTGGGCTGGCGCGGGCAGGATCTGGCGCTGGTGCTGCTCGGTCCGCCCGATCGCTGGGGGCGGCTGCCGGCGCGCCTGTTCGCGCGCGCGGAGGGGCAGGAGCCGAGCAGTCTCGCCGAGCGCCTGATCGCGGAGGGGGCGGCGCTCGCCCTGCCGGAGGCGCGGCCCGCCCGCTGCGGCGCAGCCGCCCCGATGCGGACCGCGCGCGCGGCGGCCCCGCGCCCCGTGGCGCCGATGGCGGCGACAGCCTCGTCGCCGGCCATTGCCGGCGAATCCGTTCTCGACAGCCATGATCTCGCCGCGCTCAGGGCGCATCAGGGACGCATCGTCGTCATCGAAGGTCGTGTCGCCTCCGTCGGCGAACGGGCGCAGCGGACCTATCTGAATTTTTCGCGCCGGCGTGGGGAGGCCGCCTCGATCGTGCTGTCGAAGACCCTCTGGCGCGCCTTGCAGGACGCCGGCTGGACCGCGGGCGGGCTGGCCGGTAAACGCTTGCGGGCGCGCGGCGTCCTCTCGGGGCAGGACGGCCTGCTGCTGGACGTGACCTCGATGGCCGCCCTCGAACGGGTCGACTGACGGAATGCTGGAGTTTGGGCGAGATCGGTGGCGGCGATGGCGCCGGCTGGGCGCGGTCGTGGTCCCGACGCTGCTGCTGCTCGGCTGCGCCGGCGACCAGAGCATCCTGCTGCCGCCGCAGGCGTCGGAGGGCGAGATCGCGCCCCGCGTCAGCACGTTGCAGCGGGCCTCGGCCAGCGAGCATCAGCGGCTGCTGAGTGCCTTCGGCGGCGAATACCGCGCCCCGAAGGCGCGGGCGCAGCTCGACGAGGTGGTGCAGCGGCTCGCCAAGGCGGGCGACGGCCAGATCGGCAGCTATGAGATCACCATCCTGAACTCGCCGGCGGTCAACGCCTTCGCCCTGCCCAATGGCCGGCTCTACGTCACGCGCGGCCTGCTGGCGCTGGCCAACGACACGGCCGAGATTGCCTCCGTGCTCGCCCATGAGATCGCCCATGTCACGGCCCAGCACGCCGTCGAGCGGGCCGAGCGCGAGCTGGAGTCGGCGCTGGTGAGCCAGGTCGTCGCGCAGGTGCTGAACGATCCGCAGCAGGGGGCGGCCGTGAGCGCGGTGTCGAAGCTGTCGCTGGCGAAGTTCTCGCGCCAGCAGGAGCTCGACGCCGACCAGATCAGTGTGCGCAACATCGCGCGCGCCGGCTACGACCCCTATGGCGCAGGGCGTTTCCTGGCGGCACTGGGGCGCAACACCGCCTTCCGCAACAGCGGCCAGAACCAGAGCGCCGACGACAAGCGCCTCGACATGCTCTCCAGCCACCCGCAGACGCCGGAGCGCATCGCCGCCGTCACAGCCGCGGCCCGGCAGATCGGCGCGCCGGGGATCGGCGAACGGGATAGCGGGCGCTGGCTCGCCGCGATCGACGGGCTCGCCTATGGCGACGAGCCGCGCGACGGCGTCGTGCGCGGGCGGCGCTACGTCAACAGCGCGCTGCGGATCGGTTTCACCGCCCCGGAGGGCTTCAGCCTCGAGGCGGCGCGCGACATGGTCATTGGCGTCAGCGCCAACGGCGCCCAGGCGCTGCGCTTCGACTTCGTCACGCTGAAACCGGACCAGACGCTGCAATCCTATGTCGCCGCCGGCTGGATCGAGGGTGTCGAGACGACCGCGATCGAGCCGCTCGACATCGCCGGCCAGCCGGGTGTCATCGCGGTCGGCAAGGGCACGGACTGGACCTTCCGGCTGGCGGCCGTGCAGGCCGGCAACCGGGTCTATCGCTTCATTCTCGCGGCCAAGGGCGGGGGCGATCCCGAGCGGCCGATGCGCGCGCTGATGGCGAGTTTCCGCGTGCTCAGTCCGGAGGAGGCCCAGGCGGTGCGGCCGATCACCGTGCGGATCGTGACGGCGGCAGCGGGCGACACGCCGGCGACGATGGCGGCCAGGATGGCCGAGCAGGAGCGGGCGCAGGAGCTGTTCATGGTGCTGAACGGCATCGAGCGCGGCGGCGCGCTGGTGCCCGGGCAGCGCTACAAGATCGTCGCGGAATGAGGCGCGCGGGCCTCTGCTTCACGAAGGCGCGATGAGGCGCCGGGGCGAAGTGATCTCCTGCCGCGACCCGCTAAGCTGCGGCGAACAGGCGGTCGAGGCGGTTTGCCTGTGCCGCGATCCGGGAGGATTTCATGGCGCTCGATCGTCGCATCGTCGAACTCTACGACGAATACACCCACAAGCCTCTCGACCGGCGGGTGTTCTTCAACCGGCTGATGGTGCTGGCGGGGTCGACGGCGGCGGCGGAGGCCGCGCTCGCTCTGCTCGAGCCGAACTACGCCCAGGCCCAGCAGATCGCACCCGACGATGGCCGCTTGACGAGCGAGCGGCTGGAGACGCGTGTCGACGGTGTTCTCCTGCGGGGCTATCTCGCGGTTCCGAAGACGGCCGGCCGGCGCGGCGGCGTGCTCGTCATTCACGAGAACCGCGGGCTCAATCCGCATATCGAGGACGTGACGCGGCGGATGGCGCTGGCGGGCTTCACGGCGCTGGGCCTCGATTTCCTGACGCCGCTGGGCGGGACGCCGCAGGACCCTGACGAGGCGCGCGCCCTGTTCCCGAAACTGTCGGCCGAGGATGTGTTGCGCCAGGGCCGGGCGGCGCTGAAGCTCCTCGCGGCGCGGCCGGATGCGACGGGGAAGACCGGCGCGGTCGGCTTCTGCTGGGGGGGCGGCGCCGTGAACGACCTCGCAGTCTCAGTGCCGGAACTCACCGCCGGGGTGGTGTTCTACGGTCGCTCGCCTGATCTCGCCAAGGTGCCGCAGATCAAGGCGCGGCTGCTGATCCAGCATGCGGCGCGCGATACGCGCCTCGTCCAGCAACTGCCGGAGTACGAGGCGGCGCTGAAGGCGGCCGGCATCCGCCATGAGGTCATCGTCTATCCGGACGTCGACCACGCCTTCCACAACGATACCAGCGCCGAGCGCTACAATGCGGCGGCAGCCAAGCAGGCATGGGACAAGGCGGTCGCTTTCCTGGCGGCGGAGACGGGGGCGGCGTGAGGGCCACCTGCCTCCGGAGCAGGCTGGCTGTGTGCGGAAACACCATGTCGTCCCGGGCTTGACCCGGGACGCATTCCGGAACCTCACCGAGACGCGCGGGCGAGCATGAAAAAACCCGGCGGTTGCCCGCCGGGTTTTGCCTGTCTCGAGAGGGAGAGCGCCTGATCAGGCGGCTTCTTCCTGCAGGTCGTCATTGTCGCCCTCGACATCGCCCTCAGCGGCTTCCACCACCTCGCCCTTGGCCGGACGGCGGGGCGACTTGGCGAGCTGACCCTCGATCTTCTTGAGGGCCTCGGTCTCGGTGATGTCGTCGACGACCGCGATCTCGCGGGTCATGCGGTCGACGGCGGCTTCATAGAGCTGGCGCTCGGAATAGGACTGCTCGGGCTGGGCCTCGGACCGGTAGAGATCGCGCACGACCTCGGCGATGGCGACGAGATCGCCCGAATTGATCTTCGCCTCGTATTCCTGGGCGCGGCGCGACCACATGGTGCGCTTGACGCGGGCACGGCCGGTCAGCGTGGTCAGCGCCTTGGTGACGCTCTCGGCATCGGCGAGCTTGCGCAGGCCGACGCTGGCGGCCTTGGCGGTGGGGACGCGCAGCGTCATCTTGTCCTTGGCGAAGCTGACGACGAACAATTCCAGCTTGAAGCCCGCGACTTCCTGCTCCTCGATCGCCGTGATCTGGCCGACGCCGTGGGACGGATAGACGACGAACTCGCCCGTCTTGAAACCCTGGCGCACGACAGCTTTCTTCACCGTGGACATGCCGTTAAGACTCCTGACCGGACCGCTGGACGCGGGCTCGCGATTCTCAATCTCCAGCCGGATGGCCGGAGACACTCTGCCTGGGGCGGGCAGGCAGGGCCCGCCGCCTCATGCTCCCTCAGCCGGTCGTTTCTCCTGTGCCGCCAAGCAAAGACAGCGAATGCTCCGGCAAAGGTGCCGGCGGCTCTCGTCATCCTTTTCTGGGGGCGCCCCGATTGTGAAAAACCTCGCAGGGGCATGCGGAACGAATGCGACTGAAGCTATCCTGTAGCATAAAAAACACGCCGAATCAAAGGTAAACGCAAGCCCGGCGCAAGCTTCGGCCGGACAGCGGGCGTGTGGTTAACAGCCGCGTGCGACGCGGAGCGCCGCTCCTGGCAGCGGCTCAGTCGCCCTCGCCGGGGTTGGCCGAGAAATGCGCTTCGAGCTTGCCGGCGACGCCATCGAAGGCCTTGGCGTCGGCCGGAGCGTCCTTCTTCTGCGTGATGTTGGGCCAGCTGGAGGCGTATTTCGAGTTGAGCTGCAGCCAGCTCTCGAGGCCCGGCTCGGTGTCGGGCTTGATCGCCTCGGCCGGGCATTCCGGCTCGCAGACGCCACAGTCGATGCACTCGTCGGGATGGATGACGAGCATGTTCTCGCCTTCATAGAAGCAGTCGACCGGGCAAACCTCGACGCAGTCCATGTACTTGCACTTGATGCAGTTCTCGGTGACCACATAGGTCATGTCGCAGGTCCTTCCCGTCTCCCAGAGCCGCCCATAAAGCCTTCAAAGCCATCCGTTTCAAGACCGTTCCGGACCTGCCTCGCGCAGGGACCAGCATACGGCCCGGTTCCGGGGCTGCAACGCGCGCCGGCGATGTGCCTCGAATTCGTTTGTGTACAAACGACTTTCCGTTTTAACCCCCGTCGTCGTCGCCCGCAAGCGGCGGATCGCCGCGCTCGCCGTCGTCGAGACGCTCATAGAGAAGCCGCGCCCGCTCGAAGGCTTCGCGGCGCTCGCCCAGCGCCAGGAGGCGGACGACAACGGTGGCGTGGGGCAGCGCCAGCGTTAGCACGTCGCCGCGCTTGAGCGCCTGCGCCGGGTTCAGGACCCGCTTCCCGTCCAGCCGGACATGCCCCTCTTCGACCAGCCGCACCGCGGCGGACCGCGTCCGGGCGAACCGCCCGAACCAGAGCCATTTGTCGAGCCTTTGGCGGTCGTCGCGCACCGGTGGGCCTCAGCGGGAGGCGGGAGACGCCGTCTCCCTCAGCTCTTGCGGCCCTCCAGCTGGGCCTTCAGGGCGGCGAGCTTGGCGAAGGGCGAATCCGGATCGGGCTCGCGGTCGGCGGGGCGTGGCCGTGGCGGTTGCTGGAAGCGCTCGCCGCCGCGGTCGTCGCGGCGCGGGCCGCCGCCACCGGGGCGACCGTCGCGCTTGAAATCGGGCCGCGGACCGCGACCCTGCTCCGGCCGGCCGCCACCTTCGGCGCGCGGGGCCTCGGAGCGCTGGCTGTCCGGACGCGGTCCGCGCGGGCCCTGGCGGCCGCGCTCATCGCGGCGGGGCTCGCGCTCGGGACGCGGGGACGGTGCCGCCGCGTCGCCGGACGCCGCCTGAACGGGCACGGGCGCATCGCCGCCCTCGCGGCGCGGACCACCCGGGCGCGGGCCGCGATTGGGCCTGTCGCCGCGGCGGCCGCCGGGCTGGCGTTCGCCGGGTGCACCTTCGCGGGCGCCGCGCGCCGGCTCGGGCCGCCGGCCGCCTTGGTGGCGGTGCGGACGCCAGACCTCGATCATCTCGGGCTCGGCCGGGGTAGCGGCGGTCGGGGCCGACGTCTCCGCCGCGGTGGCTTCCGGCTCGGAGGCGGCCGGCTCGGCCTCGGTCGCGGGCAGGGCGGAGAGCAGGTCGGCCGGGACGGGCTCGTGGGCCGGTTCGGGCTCCTGCGCCGTCAGGGCCGGCATGTCGGGCGTTTCGGCGGCTGGGGCCTCCGCAGCGGCGACATCGGCCGTGGCTTCGGCCACGTCACCCGCGGCCGAGGGGGCCTTGGCATCAGCGGCCTCGGCTGCCTCGGCGCCACCAGCGGTCTCGGCTTCGGTCGCTTCCGCGGCCGTCTCGGCCGGCGCGGGCCTGGCGGGAGCGGCTGCGAGCGGCACGGTGATGGCCGGGCCGGCGCGCTTCACCGAGACATAGCCGAGCGAACGCAGGATCGAGGCGAAGTCCTCGCCGGCGCAGCCGACGAGCGAGGTCATCGCGCCGGTGACGACGAAGCCGTCCTGATCGGCGGTTCCCGTCGGCGGCGTCCCTTGTGTCACCCCGGGGCGATAGGCGATCGCGGGGCGGATCAGGTCGGCCAGGCGCTCCAGGATGTCGACGCGCACGGCGCGCTCGCCGCAGACGCGGTAGCCGGCGGCGCGGTAGAGCCCCTTGGGCACGGCCTTGTCGACCGGGAAGGAGGTCCGGCCCGAGGCGGCGAGATGGGCGATGTCGTCCAGGCCCGACAATTCGGGGCCGCCATGCTTGAGGGCCCAGAGCTGGGCGGCCAGCGCGCGCGGCGCCGGCTTCAGCAGGGCGGGGACATAGAGATGGAAGGCGCCGAAGCGGATGCCGAGCTGGCGCAGCGCGGCGCGGCCCTCCTGGTCGAGCGCCTTCATCTCCTCGCCGACCTTGGCGCGCTCGAGCACGCCGAGCGCCTCGGCCGCCTGATACGCGATGCCGCGGGCGATGCCGGTCAGCGTCGTCGCGTCCTCCAGCAGCTGCAGCGGACCGAGCAGCCGGGTGACGTGGTTCTTGAGCCAGAGCTGCAGCCGGGCCTCGACCTGCTCGCGCGCCTGACCGGCGAGATGCTCCTCGACCAGCAGGCGCAGGCGGGGCTCGACGGCCTTCTCGCCGGCCACGAGACGGGCGACGGGTTCGCCGACCCAGCGCAGCAGCCCGTCATGCGACAGCACGAAGGCGTCGTCGCCGGCGAGGACGACGCGCGCGGCGCGCGCCTCGATCTCGCTGGCCAGCGCCTTCATCGCCGCCATGTTCAAGGCTTTCGCCTCCGGCCCGCCGGCCTTGGGGTCCGCCGTGAAGCGGAAACCCTGCAGCATTCCGACGTGCTGGCCCTCGACGAGCACGTCGCCCGTCGTGGTGACCTCAGCCTCCAACATCGCATTCTCCCGCAAACGGCGCAGCAGCACGCTGGTGCGCCGGTCGACAAATCGGCTGGCCAGACGCTCGTGCAGAGCGTCCGAGAGCTTGTCCTCTACAAGACGCGCAACCCCCTGCCAATGCTCAGGATCGGGCAACCAGTCCGGACGGTTGGCGACGAAGGTCCAGGTGCGGACCTGCGCGATGCGCGCAGACAGCGTGTCGATCTCGCCATCGGTGCGATCCAGCGCCGCAAGCTGGGCCCGATACCAGTCGATATCGAGCCGTCCATGGCGCATCAGGCGCAAATAGAGGGTGGTTGCGAGGTCGGCATGCTGCTGCGGCGCGATCTTGCGATAATCGGGCAGTCCGCAGACCTCCCAGAGCCGTTCGACCGCGGGGCGACCCTGCGCCAGCGCCTTGATGTCGGGATCGCGCGCCAGAATTTCGAGCGTCGACATGTCCTCCGCGATCAGGGCGCGCGTCAGGCCGGGCTCCGTCGGCTGCAGGTTCAGGCTGTCGAGAAGCTGCGCCACCGAGCGGAAATCGAGATCGGTGTTGCGCCACTGGAGCTGACGCACCGGCTCGAAGCGATGATTCTCGATCGCCTCGACGAGATCCGCCTCGAAGGGCGGGCAGCGGCCCGAGGTGCCGAAGGTGCCGTCGCGCAGATGGCGCCCGGCGCGCCCGGCGATCTGGCCGAACTCGGCCGGGTTCAGCTTCCGGAAATGATGGCCGTCATATTTCTTGTCGGCCGCGAAGGCGATGTGGTCGACGTCGAGGTTCAGCCCCATGCCGATCGCATCGGTGGCGACGAGGTAGTCGACGTCGCCGGACTGGTAGATCTCGACCTGGGCGTTGCGGGTGCGTGGGCTGAGCGCGCCGAGCACGACCGCCGCGCCGCCCTTCTGGCGCCGGATCAGCTCGGCGATGGCATAGACCTCCTCGACCGAGAAGGCGACGATGGCCGAGCGCGGGGCCAGACGGGTGATCTTGCGGTCGCCGGCGAACATCAGCTGCGACAGGCGCGGGCGGGTCACGACATTCACGCCGGGGATGAGCTGCTCGATCACGGGCCGCATCGTGCCGGCACCGATTAGCATCGTCTCCGCGCGGCCGCGCCGGTTCAACAGCCTGTCGGTGAAGACATGGCCGCGGTCGAGATCGGCGGCGAGCTGGATCTCGTCGATCGCGACGAAGTCCACGGCGAGGTCGCGCGGCATCGCCTCGACCGTGCAGACCCAGAACCGGGGACGCTCCGGCTTGATCTTCTCCTCGCCGGTGACGAGCGCCACCGCAGCGGCGCCGACCTTGTCGACGACGCGCTGGTAGACCTCGCGGGCGAGCAGGCGCAGGGGCAGGCCGATCATGCCCGTTGGATGGGCGACCATCCGCTCGATCGCGAGATGGGTCTTGCCCGTATTGGTCGGGCCGAGGACGGCAGTGACGCCGTTGGCGCGGGCCGAGGGAGGCAGGGAGCGTGGAGGGAGCAAGGCCGACGCCGATCATGGTGAAGTGCCGGGCCGGGGGCGCCTGCAGAAGGGCGTCGCTGCGGCCCGGAGCCAGCGGTGAACTAGGAAGCGGAACGAGTCCCGAACGAAGCAGGCCCGAATCGCTGACTCCCGGGGAATCGGGATTTGTTCTCGCAACCGGCGGTTCGGGCCGCAGCGCGTCTCCCGGCTGGGGGTCGGTGTCTCGGCATCGCCTGTCCTCCGATGGTCGCGCGCAGGACGCCCGTCATCTGCCGCAGGGCCTATCTAGGCACGCTTCGCCGGGAAACGAGGCCTGGCTTCGCGCGTGGCGCTCAGCCGAAGACATCCGCGAAGATCTCCGCGGCTTCGTCGGGCGCCTCGACATGCACGAAATGCCCGGCGCTCTCGCAGAAGGTGACCTGCGCGTTGTCGAAATGCTCGGGCACGAAGGCGGCCCATTCCGACTTCAGCACCGGGTCGTGGCGGCCCCAATGCACCCGCGTCGGGTGGTGGATGCGCACCGAGGGCGTCGGGTGGCCGTCGATCGCCGCCAGCCGGGCGGCATTCTGGCTGCGATACCAGTCGAAGCCGCCGCGCAGATTGCCGGGCTTCATGAAATTGTCGATCCACAGCTCGAGCGCCGGATCGAACGCGTCCTTGCGATGGCACCAATGCGAGAGGAAATAGGAGAAATAGAGCGCGCAGGACTGGCGGCTGAGGCCGATCAGCGTCTCGGCCAGCGGCAATTGCTGGAAGGACTGGTACCAGACCTCATTGACATGTCCGTCATGGACCCAGCGCCCGGCGATGCTCTGGGTCGGGCAGTTGAAGAAGAGCAGCCGCTCGACCAGCTGCGGATGGCGCCGCGCCAACGCCTGTGCGGCATAGGCGCCGACGTCGTGGCCGACGACGCCGACCGAATCCAAGCCGAGTGCGCCGACCAGCGAGGCCATGTCGTCGGCATGGCTGTTGGGGCCGACGTCGCTGCGCGGCGCGGCCGCCTTGGCGCTGTCGCCGAAGCCACGCAGATCGGGCGCGATCAGCCGGAAATCCGGGTGGAGCCGGTTCATCAGGGGCAACCAGGTGGCCCAGAATTCCGGCCAGCCATGCAGCAGCAGCACCGGCCGCCCGGAACCGACCTCGGCGACGTGCAGCGTCGTGTCGCGGACCGCGATCTGGCGATGCCTCAGACCGGGCGGCGTGGCGAAATCGCTGGACATTGTGGCTCCCGACGGTTGTCTGCCAAGGCTAGCGTCTGGCCGGCTCGTGCCGCAATCACCATGCGTCGCCGCAGGCCGCCGCGGCTGCGCTTCTCCACAGGCTGCGCGTCCGGCCGTGCCCGCTGGGAGCTGCGGACCTTGCGTCAATGCGCGGCGTGGCTGCAGCGGCCGTGGTCGGCGAGCGCCTCGATGATGGCGCAGTCGCAGGCGGCGACGCCGCCGGAGCAGGTCGCGGCGATGCGCTCCAGCTCGGCCTCCAGCGAGCGCAGACGCGCGATCTTGTGGCGGACCTCGTCGCGATGCGCGACCGCGATCGCATGGGCCTCGTCGCAGGCCATCGCCGGATTGTCCGAGAGCCTGAGCAGGGCGCGGATCGCCTCGACGGCGAAGCCGAGATCGCGGGCATGCTTGATGAAGGCGAGGCGCTCGACATGGCGCCGGCCATAGCGCCGCTGGTTGCCCTCCGAGCGCTCCGGCGGCGGCAGCAGGCCGACCTGCTCGTAATAGCGGATCGTCTCGACCTTGACGCCGGTGCGCTCGGCCAGCGCCCCGATCGGCATCACGCGCTCTGCGGCGGCTGCGGTGGGCATGGGTTCACTCCAAACCTCTAGTCATTAGAGGTCAAGGTGGGCGCGGGACGGGTCGCGGTCAAGCGCCGGGGGTCAGAAGGAGGGCGGCGTGCAGGCGCTGACGACCTCGCAGGCGACCGGCCCGACGCAGCGGAAGCGGTGCGGCCGGCGGCTCTCGAAATAATAGGCGTCGCCGGGACCGAGGATGCGCCGCTCGTCGTCGACAGAGACCTCGAGCCGGCCGGACAGCACGATGCCGCCCTCCTCGCCGTCATGCGAGAGGGGCACGCGGCCGGTGTCGGTGCCGGGCTCATAGCGCTCCTTCAGGATCTGCAGGGCGCGGCCGAAGAGGTTCTCGCCCACCTGGCGATAGGAGATGCCGCCCTTGCCGATCTCGACCAGTTCGTCGGCGCGGTAGAAGGCCTGGCGCGGGCGGTCGGGCTCCAGCGCGAAGAACTCGGAGAGGCCGATCGGGATGCCGTCGAGGATCCGCTTCAGCGCGCCGACGGACGGGTTCACGCCGTTGGATTCGATCAGCGAGACGGTGGAATGGGTCACGCCCGCGCGCTTGGCCAGCGCGCGCTGCGAGAGCCCCTGGCGGGTGCGCAGATAGCGCAGCCGCGCGCCGATGTCGGTGTCGCTCACAGAACCCTGGTCTCCTTGGTCGATATCCGCACCATTCTGATCTTCGTTTCAATAAAAACAAGAGTTTGCCAGAGCACCGAAACAGACTTGTTCGGATTGGTCGAACGGTGCTCCCTGCCGGAAGAGGAGATCACCCATGACCATCGCCACGCCCCCGCAGGCCCTGCAGAACGCCCGTTCGCTCGAGAGCTACTGGATGCCCTTCACCGCCAACCGGCAGTTCAAGGCGGCGCCGCGGCTGCTCGCCTCGGCGCAGGGGATGCACTACGCGACCGAGGACGGGCGCAAGGTCATCGACGGCACGGCCGGGCTCTGGTGCGTCAATGCCGGCCATGGCCGCCAGCAGATCACGGAAGCCGTCGAGCGCCAGCTCGCGACGCTGGACTACGCTCCCTCCTTCCAGATGGGCCACCCGATCGCCTTCGATTTCGCCGAGCGGCTGGCGGCGATCGCGCCGGGCGAGGGCGCCGGCAAGCTCGACCGGATCTTCTTCACCGGCTCGGGCTCGGAATCGGTCGACACCGCGCTGAAGATCGCGGTCGCCTATCAGCGCGCCATCGGCCAGGGCACGCGGACGCGGCTGATCGGCCGCGAGCGCGGCTATCACGGCGTCGGCTTCGGTGGCATCACGGTGGGCGGGCTGGTCAACAACCGCCGCGTCTTCCCGCTGCTGCCCGGCGCCGACCATCTGCGTCACACCCATGATCTGGAGCGCAACGCCTTCAGCAAGGGCCAGCCCGCGCATGGCGCCGAGCTCGCCGACGATCTCGAGCGGATGGTCGCGCTGCATGGGGCGGAGACCATCGCGGCGGTGATCGTCGAGCCGATGGCGGGCTCGACCGGCGTTCTGGTGCCGCCCAAGGGCTATCTCGAGCGGCTGCGCGAGATCGCGACGCGCCACGGCATCCTGCTGATCTTCGACGAGGTCATCACCGGTTTCGGCCGGCTCGGCACGCCCTTCGCCAGCGAGTATTTCGGCGTCATGCCGGACCTGATGACGACGGCGAAGGGCATCACCAACGGCACGATTCCGATGGGCGCCGTCTTCGCCGCCCGCAAGGTCCACGACGCGCTGATGAGCGGGCCGGAGGCGACGATCGAGCTGTTCCACGGCTACACCTATTCCGGCCATCCGGTGGCCTGCGCGGCGGGGCTGGCCACGCTCGACATCTATGCCGGCGAGGGGCTGCTGACGCGCGTGACATCCCTCGCGCCGCTCTGGGAGGAGGCGCTGCACTCGCTGCGCGACGTGCCGCATGTCATCGACATCCGCACGATCGGTCTCGTCGCCGGAATCGAGCTCGCCTCGCGCCCCGGCGCCGTCGGCGCGCGCGCCTATGAGGCCTTCGTCGACTGCTTCGAGAAGGGGCTGCTGATCCGCGTCACGGGAGACGTCATCGCGCTCTCGCCGCCGCTGATCTGCGAGCCCTCCCAGATCGAGGAGATGGTCTCGCTGCTGCGGGCGGCGCTGGAGCGGCTGGCCTGAGCCGGTTCAGACGGCTTGGAGCAGGGCGCAGGCCTCGTCGGCGATGACCTGCTCCTCGTCGGTGGCGATGACGAAGGCTTCGACGCGACTGCCGGCGGCGGAGATCGTTGCGGCGTTGGCGGCGTTGGCGCTCTCGTCGAGTGCCAGCCCCAGCCAGGCGAGGCGGTTCGCGATCGCGGCCCGGATGCGCGGCTGGTGCTCGCCGATGCCGGCGGTGAAGACGAGCGCATCGAGCCCGCCGAGCGTGGTCGCCAGCCGCGCCGCCTCGCCGGCAATCCGGAAGGTGAAGAGGTCGACCGCTTCCGCGGCCTCCGGCGCGGCGCTGTCGAGCAGTTCGCGGCTGTCGGCGCTGAGTCCGGAGACGCCGAGCAGCCCCGAGCGGCGATAGAGCAGGTCTTCCACCTGCGCGACGCTCTGCCCCATCGGGCCGAGCAGATGCAGCAGCACGCCCGCATCGATCGCGCCGGAGCGCGTCGCCATCGGCACGCCGTCCAGGGTCGAGAAGCCCATGCTGGTGTCGCGGCTGAGGCCGCCTGCGAGCGCGCAGAGGCTGGCGCCGCTGCCGAGATGGGCGACGACGACCTTCGCGCCCGCCAGATCGGGGCGCCGGCGGGCCAGTTCGGCGGCGACGAAAGCGTAGGACAGGCCGTGGAAGCCGTAGCGCCGGATGCCCTGGTCGTGCAGCGCGCGCGGAATCGCGAAACGGCGGGCGAGATCGGACTGACTGCGGTGGAAGGCGGTGTCGAAGGAGGCGGTCTGGGGCAGGCCGGGGCGCAGTCGCGCGGCGGCGCGGACCAGCCTCAAGCCCTGCGGCTGATGCAGCGGCGCCAGCGGCGTCAGGGCCTCGAGGGCGGTGATGACCGTGTCATCGATGCGGACCGGGTCGGTGAAACGGTCGCCGCCATGGACGATGCGGTGGCCGATGCCGGCGATGGCGTCGAGATCGACATGCCAGGAGAGGCGGCGCAGCACCTCGCTCAGCACATCGTCGAGCTCCGCGCCGGGGCGGGCTTCGAGCGCGATGTCGAAGCGGTCCGGCCCTTCCGTCAGCTCGAAGCGCAGGGGCTCGCGGCGGAAGTCGATCATGCCCTTGCCGATGCGTCGCGGGCCCTGCGGCCCGAGCGCGAACAGGCCGAGCTTCACCGTGGAAGAACCGGCGTTGAAGGTCAGCAGGATGCGGCCGTCGTCACTCCCCATCACGCACCGGCTCCCTTGGCGGGAATGCCGGGCCCGCGCCGCGAGGCGACGAGCTTGGCGAGCGCGGCCGAGGCGATGCGGGTCTTGAGCGAATCCGAGCGGCTGGTCAGGACGATCGGCACGCGCGCGCCGAGCACGAGGCCGGCCGCATCGGCGCCGGCGAAATAGATCAGCTGCTTGGCCAGCATGTTGCCGGCCTCGAGATCGGGCACCAGCAGGATGTCGGCCTGGCCCGCCACGGGCGAGACGATGCCCTTGGTGCGGGCGGCCTCGGGGCTGATCGCATTGTCGAAGGCGAGCGGGCCGTCGACGCGCGCGCCGGTGATCTGGCCGCGCGCAGCCATGACCGTCAGCGCCGCGGCGTCGAGTGTCGCCGGCATCCGCGCATTCACGGTCTCGACCGCGGCGAGGATCGCCACCAGCGGCTCCGCGATCCCGAGCGTGTGCAGCAGGTCGATGGCGTTCTGGCAGATGTCGCGCTTCTGCTCGAGGGTCGGCAGGATGTTGATCGCCGCGTCGGTGACGATCAGCGGCTTGGGATAGGCCGGTATGCTCATCGCATAGACATGGCTGATGCGGCGCTCGGTCCGAAGGCCCGAGCCCACCGCGACCACCGCGCCGAGCAGTTCGTCGGTGTGCAGGCTGCCCTTCATCAGGATTGAAACGCGGCCGGCCATGGCGAGTTCGACGCCGCGCGCGGCGGCGGCGTGGCTGTGTTCGACCGACTCGATCGGCATGCCGTCGAGCGAGACGCGGGCGGCTTCCGCAGCGGCGCGGATCTTGGCCTCCGGCCCGACCAGGATCGGCGCCAGCAGGCCCTCGTCGCGGATCTCGACGGCGGCGATGATCGCTTCCGGCGAGCAGGGATGGATCACCGCGACGCGCAGCGAAGGCAGGGCGCGGGCGTCGCGCACGAAGGCGTCGTAGCGGTCATGCCGGCGCAGCGCGACTTCGGGCAGATGCGGGCTCGGCCAGGCGACGCTGGTTAGCGGCGCGATGACGGTGGCGGTGCCGGCCAGCACCTCCTCGCCGTCCTGGTTGGTGCAGGTCGTGTCGAGGACGACGATGCGCTTGTCGGCGCGCTTCTCGCGGACCCGGACGGTGGCGGTGATGGTGTCGCCCGGTGCCACCGGATGGCGGAACTGCAGCTCCTGCCCGAGATAGATCGTGCCCGGGCCGGGCAGGCGGGTGCCGAGCAGGGCCGAGATCAGGGCGCCGGTCCACAGCCCATGGGCGACGACATGGCCGAAGCGCTCGCCGGCGGCGAAGCCGGGGTCGAGATGCGTCGGGTTGAGGTCGCCGGAGACCGCGGCGAAGAGGTCGATGTCGTCGCGCCCGACGCTGCGCTGGAGCGAGGCGCTGTCGCCGACGGCCAGTTCGTCGAAGGTCCGGTTCCTGAGGATGATCTGGTCCATGATGTCCTCAGCGTTGCAGCACATAGGTTCCGGGCGCGTCCGCGACGGGCGCAAGGCCTGCGGCCGCGTCCCCCATCGCAGGCGGTGCGACGCGACCGGTCGAGCGCTCGCCGAGCCAGGCGACCCAGCTCTCCCACCAGGAGCCATCGTACGTCCGGGCCTGTTCGAGCCATTCATCGGGGCTGATCCGGACATCATCGTGACGGCGCGTCGCGATGCGGTAATGCCGGTGCGGGTGGCCGGGCTCGCTGACGATGCCGGCATTGTGGCCGCCACTGGTCAGGACGAAGGTGACGTCGGTGTCGGCGAGGGTGTGGATCTTGTAGACCGAGCGCCAGGGGGCGACATGGTCGCGCTCCGTGCCGACGGCGAAGAGCGGCAGGCGCAGGTTCTGCAGGGCGACGGGGCGGCCGTCGACGAGCAGCCGGCCGGTGGCGAGGTCGTTGTCGAGATAGAGCCGGCGCAGATATTCGGCATGCATCCGGTAGGGCATGCGGGTGGCGTCGGCGTTCCAGGCCATCAGGTCGTTCATCGGCGTGCGTTCGCCCATGAGATAGTCGTGGACGAGCCGCGACCAGACGAGGTCGTTCGAGCGCAGCATCTGGAAGGCCCCAGCCATCTGGTCCGAGGCGAGATAGCCGCGATTCCACATCACGCTTTCGAGCAGGCGAACCTGGCTGTGGTCGATGAAGAGGGCGAGTTCGCCCGGCTCGGTGAAGTCCGTCTGTGCGGCCATCAGGGTCAAGGATGCCAGGCGGCGGTCGCCGGCCCGCGCCATGGCGGCGGCGGCGATGGTCAGGAGCGTGCCACCCAGGCAGTAGCCGGCGGCATGGATCGCCCGGCCTGGCAGGATCGCCGTGACCGCGTCGAGCGCGGCCATCACCCCCAGGCGGCGGTAGTCGTCAAGGCCCAGATCGCGGTCGGCGGCCGTCGGGTTGCGCCAGGAGATGCAGAAGACGGTGTGTCCCTGCGCGACGAGATGGCGGATCAGCGAGTTCCGCGGCGAGAGATCGAGGATGTAGTACTTCATGATCCAGGCCGGCACGATCAGGACCGGCTCGGCCTGCACCGTCTCCGTCGCGGGCGCATACTGGATCAGCTCGATCAGATGGTTGCGGAAGACGACCTTGCCCGGCGTCGCCGCGACGTCGCGCCCGACGACGAAGGCCTCGCTGCCGACCGGCCCCTGGCCCAAGGCCTGGCGGCCTGCGTCCTCGAGCGCGTTGCGGAAGCCGGCGAGGAGATTGGCGCCCCCGGTTTCGAGCGTGCGCGCCACCACCTCCGGATTGGTGAAGGGCGTGTTGGCGGGCGACATCATGTCGAGCAGCTGGCGCGCGACGAAGGCGACCACCTCCTCGTGATGCGGGGTCACGCCCGGCACCTCGCGGGTGGCGTTGTGCCACCATTGCTGCGTCAGCAGGAAGGATTGCGACCAGAGACTGTAGGGCCAGTGGCGCCACGGCTCTGCAGCGAAGCGGTCGTCGCCGGGCAGCGGCTCGATGCAGGCGGGCTCTCCGGCCCCGAGGCCGCAGGCGGCGAGATGGCCGGTCAGCTTCGTGGCCTTGCGGGCGGCCTTCCAGACAAGTTCGGAGCGCTTGCCCGGCGCCGCCGCGAGATGGGCCGACCAGTCGAGGCAGGCGAGCGCCAGCGCCGCCGGGGAGAGGCCGCCGCTGAATTGGGCGCTGAGCGCCTCGCGCATCCGGTCGATGGTGGCGAAGGCCTCAAGGCCGAGCGGATCGGCCCGCGTCCCGGATGGCGGGGGCACGAGCGCATCATGGACAGTCATCGGCAATCCTGAGCCTTGATCGTGGGGGCGGCGGGACCGATCGGAGGATCGGCTGCCCCGCCACATCCGTCATCGCAGGCCATCGCCACGCTAGCCGCGCCGCCAGCCGCGCGTGTTGACCTCGATCAATGCTGTCGGGCCGCGCTCGTTGGACCCTGCAGCCGCGGGACGAGACGGGCGAAGCCGTCCCGCGCAAGCCACCCTCACGACCCTCCGTGGTGCTGCCGCGCCGCGGATGCGGTCCGCCCGTCGTCCCGTCCGCGGAAGGCCGATCCAATGAAGCTCCCGAAAACCGGCTGGCTGCTGCCGGTCGCTGCCCTCCTCGTCGCCGGTCTCGGCTATCTCGCCTGGCAGCGTCTGCGCGCAGGCGACCTGCCGGAGGGTCTCGCCGGCGGCAATGGCCGCATCGAGGCGGTGGAGATCGACGTCGCGGCGCGCGTCTCCGGCCGGATCAAGGAGATGCTGGCCAATGAGGGCGATTTCGTCACGGCCGGCCAGATCGTCGCGCGGATGGACACCGAAACGCTCGAGGCGCAGCGCGCCGAGGCGCAGGCGCAGTACGAGCGGGCGGTGATCGCGGTCGACACGGCCAAGAGCCTCGTCGTCCAGCGCCAGGCCGAGAAAACCGCCGCGACGGCGGTCGTCGCCCAGCGCGAAGCCGAGTTCGATGCCGCGCGCCGCAAGCTCGGCCGGTCGGAGCAGCTCTCCGAGCGTGGCAATGTCTCCGACCAGGTGCTCGACGACGACCGGGCCCGGGCGCAGGGCGCCACCGCCGCCGTCGGTGCCGCCAAGGCCCAACTCGCCGCCAGCGAGGCCGCCATCAGCTCGGCCGTGTCCCAGGTCGTTGGGGCGCAGGCCGCGGTGGCGGCCGCGAAGGCGACCGTGCGGCGCTTCGATGCCGACATCGACGACAGCGCGCTGAAGGCACCGCGCGACGGGCGCGTCCAGTATCGCGTCGCCCAGCCTGGCGAGGTCGTGGCGGCGGGCGGGCGCGTGCTCAACCTGGTCGATCTCCAGGACGTGTTCATGACCTTCTTCCTGCCGACCGGGCAGGCGGGCCGCGTCGCCCTGGGCGCGCAGGCGCGCATCGTGCTCGACGCGGCGCCGAGGCTCGTCATCCCGGCCTCGATCTCCTTCGTCGCCGATGTCGCCCAGTTCACGCCGAAGACGGTGGAGACGACGCAGGAGCGCGAGAAGCTGATGTTCCGCATCAAGGCGCAGATTCCGCCTGCGCTGCTGCGCAAACACATCCAGCAGGTGAAGACCGGGCTGCCGGGCGTGGCCTATGTCCAGCTCGATCCGCAGGCGGCCTGGCCGCAGCGCCTGCAGACCGGGCTCGTGCAATGAGTGCGGTTCCGGCCGCGGCCGGGGCACCGGTCGTCAGCCTCGCCGGCGTCGGCCTCAGCTACGGCAAGACGGAGGCGCTCGGCGCGGTCAGCCTCGATCTTCCGTCCGGATGCATGGTCGGGCTGATCGGCCCGGACGGCGTCGGCAAATCCAGCCTCCTATCCCTCGTGGCCGGCGCACGCGTGATCCAGGCCGGCTCGGTCTCGGTTCTCGGCGGCGACATGGCGGATGCGGCGCATCGGCGCGCGGCCTGCCCGCGCATCGCCTATATGCCGCAGGGCCTCGGCAAGAACCTCTATCCGACGCTGTCGGTGTTCGAGAATGTCGACTTCTTCGCCCGGCTGTTCGGGCAGGGCCGGGCCGAGCGCGAGCGCCGCATCGCCGAGCTTCTGGCGAGCACGGGGCTCGCGCCCTTCGCCGGCAGGCCGGCGGGCAAGCTTTCGGGCGGGATGAAACAGAAGCTCGGCCTGTGCTGCGCGCTGATTCACGATCCCGATCTGCTGATCCTGGACGAGCCGACCACGGGCGTCGATCCTTTGTCGCGGCGCCAGTTCTGGGAGCTGATCGACACGATCCGCGCCGGGCGCCCCGGCATGAGCGTCGTCGTCGCCACCGCCTATATGGAAGAGGCGGCGCGCTTCGACTGGCTGGTGGCGATGGATGCAGGACGCGTCCTCGCCACGGGTGCGCCGGCGGACCTCCTGGCGCAGACCGGCGCTGCCACGCTGGACGAGGCCTTCATCGCGCTGCTGCCGGAGGAGAAGCGCAAGCTCCACCATGCCGTCGTCATTCCGCCGCGCGATGCGGAGACCCATGCCGAGATCGCCATCGAAGCCGAAGGGTTGACGATGCGCTTCGACGATTTCGTCGCGGTCGACCGGGTCAGCTTCCGGATCCAGTGCGGCGAGATCTTCGGCTTCCTCGGCTCGAATGGCTGCGGCAAGTCGACGACGATGAAGATGCTGACCGGGCTGCTGGCCGCCAGCGAGGGCCGGGCCCGGCTGTTCGGTGCGGAGGTCGATCCGCGCGACATGCGCGTGCGCCAGCGCGTCGGCTACATGTCGCAGGCCTTCTCGCTCTATTCCGAGCTGACGGTGGCGCAGAATCTCGACCTGCACGCCCGCCTGTTCCGGTTGCCGCCGGAGACCATTCCCGCCCGCGTCGCCGAGATGGTTGAGCGGTTCGACCTCGCTTCCGTGATGGATGCGCTGCCGGACGCGCTGCCGCTCGGCCTGCGCCAGCGCCTGTCGCTGGCGGTGGCGCTGATCCATGCGCCGGAAATCCTGATCCTTGACGAGCCGACCTCCGGCGTTGATCCGATCGCCCGCGACGGGCTCTGGCAGATCCTGGTCGACCTCTCGCGGCGCGACGGCGTCACCATCTTCATCTCGACCCATTTCATGAACGAGGCGCAGCGCTGCGACCGCATCTCGCTGATGCATGCCGGCCGGGTGCTGGTCAGCGATACGCCGGCGGCGATCGTCGCGCAGCGCGGCAGCGCCACGCTCGAGGACGCCTTCATCGGCTATCTGGAGGAGGCGATCGGCGAGGCCGGAGCGCCGGCGCAACCCATGCCGGCGGCTCCGCAGCCCGCCGCCGGGCCGGTGGCCGCTCCCCATGAAGGGCGCCGGCTGTTCGATCCGCGCCGGATGCTCAGCTATACAAGGCGCGAGGCGCTGGAGCTGCGGCGCGACCCGATCCGCGCCACGCTGGCGCTGGTCGGCAGCCTGCTTTTGATGTTCGTCATCGGCTACGGCATCAATTTCGACGTCGAGAAGCTGTCCTTCGCCGTCCTCGATCACGACCGGTCGCTCGCCAGCAGCGATTATGCGCTGGGCATGGCCGGATCGCGCTACTTCGTCGAGAAGGCCCCCATCGTCGATTATGCCGATCTCGACCGGCGGATGCGGCGCGGCGAACTGGCGCTCGCCATCGAGATCCCGCCCGGCTTCGGCCGTGATCTCGCGCGGGGCCGGCCGGTCCAGGTCGCGGCCTGGATCGACGGGGCGATGCCGCAGCGGGCCGAGACCGTGCAGGGCTATGTCCAGGGCCTGCACAGCGCCTGGCTGACGCAGAAGATGCGCCTGCTCGTCGGCGAGGATGCGGCCGGCGCCGCGTTCCGCATCGAGACGCGCTATCGCTACAACCCCAATATCGAGAGCCTCGTCGCCATGGTGCCGGCGGTGATCCCGCTGCTCCTGCTGATGATCCCGGCGATGCTTGCGGCGCTCAGCGTCGTCAGGGAAAAGGAGCTGGGCTCGATCATCAACCTCTATGTCACGCCGGTGACGCGGTTCGAGTTCCTGCTCGGCAAGCAACTGCCCTATGTCGCGCTCGCACTCGCCAACGCGCTGCTGCTGACCCTCTTTGCCGTCTTTGTTTTCCGGGTGCCGTTCACGGGCGATCTGCTGGCCTTCGCCACTGCGGCCTTCGTCTATGTGGTGGCGGCCACGGCGATGGGGCTGCTGATCTCCAGCTTCATGACCAGCCAGATCGCGGCGATCTTCGGCACGACCATCCTGACCCTGCTGCCGGCGACGCAGTTCTCCGGCATGACCGACCCGGTCTCCTCGCTGCAGGGGGTGGGCGCGCTGGTCGGGCGGATTTATCCGACCGCGCATTTCATGACGATCTCGCGCGGCACCTTCTCGAAGGGCCTGGGTTTCGGCGATCTCGGGGTGAGCTTCGTGCCCCTGCTGATCGCCGTGCCGGTGCTGCTCGGCATCGCCACGCTCCTCCTCAAGAAACAGGCGCGGTGAGCGATGCGGCCGGCGAACATCCTCCATCTCGGGATCAAGGAAATCCGCGGGCTGCTGCGCGACACGACCCTGCTGGTGCTGATCGTCTACAGCTTCACGCTGGCGATCTACAGCCAGACCAAGGCGGTGCCGGAGACGCTAAACCGCGCGGCCATCGCGATCGTCGACGAGGATCGTTCCCCGCTCTCCTCGCGCATCGTCACGGCGTTCTACCCGCCCTATTTCACGCCGCCGCGCGTGATCACCGCCACCGAGATGGACCGGCGCATGGATGCCGGGCTCGACACCTTCGCGCTCGACATTCCCCCCAATTTCCAGCGCGACCTGCTCGCGGGCCGAAAGCCTGCGATCCAGCTCAACATCGACGCGACGCGGATGACCCAGGCCTTCAGCGGCAATGTCTACATCCAGAACATCGTCGGCGCGGAGATCACGGAGTTCAGCCAGCGGGCGCGGGGGGCGGCGGCGTCGCCGGTCGAGCTCGTCCAGCGCCTGCGCTTCAACCCGGAGCTCAACAAGGGCTGGTTCGGCGCGGTGATGAACGTGGTGCTGAGCATCACCATGCTCTCGATCGTGCTGACCGGGGCGGCGCTGATCCGCGAGCGCGAGCACGGCACGATCGAGCATCTGCTGGCGATGCCGGTGACGCCCTTCGAGATCATGACGAGCAAGGTCTGGTCGATGGGGCTGGTCGTGCTCGTCGCCTCGGCGCTGTCGCTCATCGTCGTGGTCCAGGGCCTGCTCGGCGTGCCGATCGAGGGCAGCATTCCGCTCTTCCTGCTCGGCGCGGCGCTGCTGCTCTTCGCCACGACCTCGCTCGGCATCTTCCTGGCGAGCATCGCCGGCTCGATGCCGCAGTTCGGCCTGCTGCTGATGATGGTGCTCTTGCCGCTGCAGATGCTCTCGGGTGGCATGACGCCGCGCGAGAGCATGCCCGAGATCGTGCAGACGATCATGCTGGCGGCGCCCAACACCCATTTCGTCATCCTCGCCCAGGCGGTGCTGTTCCGCGGGGCGGGGCTCGATGTGGTCTGGCCGCAGCTGCTCGCCCTCATCGGCATCGGCGCGGCGCTGTTTGCGGTGTCGCTGCGGCGCTTCCGGCGTTTCCTGCGCTGAGGGCGGCGCCTCAGGAGCGGGCGTACTTGGCCCCGCAGAAGGAGCGCGCATTGTCGGTCCACTGGCCGAAGCCGGTGGCGACCATGTTGCGGATGACGGTGCAGACATAGCGATGCTGGGCCGGGTTGTTGTGCGGCCCGGCGTGATAGCGCGCCACCGCCATGGTCCAGCTCGTGTGGCGGGCCTTCAGCCGCTTCAGGAACTTGGCGGAGTATTCGACATTCAGCGCCGGATCGAACATCGCGTCGAGGCTGGGGAACTGGTCGCGGTGGTAGTGGTGGTTGATCTGCATGCAGCCGATGTCGATCAGCTTCTTGCCCTTGGCGCGCGAGGTGTGGAACTCGGCCAGCGCCTCCTGCTTGCTCGCGCCGAAGAAGGCGCGGCCGTGGATGTTGAGCGCATAGGGCTGCAGCGAGTTGCGCCGGCCGCTCTCGGTCAGCCCCACGGAGTAGAGCACGCCGACGGGGATGTCATAGGCCTTCGAGACCCGGATCATGTGCTCCTCGCAGACCGTCTGGGCGGCGGCCGGCGTGAACAGGCTAGAGATAGCGATGAGGGTCGCGGC
The DNA here is from genome assembly GCF_001713455.1 of Bosea sp. RAC05. Classification (NCBI taxonomy): domain Bacteria; kingdom Pseudomonadati; phylum Pseudomonadota; class Alphaproteobacteria; order Hyphomicrobiales; family Alloboseaceae; genus Allobosea; species Allobosea sp. RAC05. The sequence continues at coordinate 145,290 of NZ_CP016464.1, read as the reverse complement.
CAGGGCGATGGCTTTCGCGGCGATCATGGGTGTCCTCCGTGCTGATGAGGGCATCGTTGCGGGTGTCCCGCCGTTGCGGCTCCTGCCGGTCGCCCTGGCGATCGTTCTGGCGATCCTGCTGGCGCGAGGGGTCGAAGCCGCGGCCGTCGCGGCCCGCCCCCTCCTCGCGCGCGCCGTCGCGGGGCGCGTCCTGGCCGGGGCGCGGATCGGCGCCGGCCGACTCGACATGAACGGTCTCGACCGAGACCTGATCGAGCGCATGGCCGCTCGCCCTGACGATCTCGCGCAGCGCCTCGCGGTCATGGGCGAGCAATTGCGCGGTCTCGGCGCGGCTGGCCTCGAGCCTGATTTCCATCCCGCCCTGCGAGATGCGCAGCTTGACGACGATGCTGCCGAGTTCGACCGGGCTGAGCTGGATGTGCAGGATCTTCGTCGGTTCGGCGATGCCGCCGGGCTTCGCCGTCCCGAGATCGGGAACCTCCTGCGTGCGCGACGCAAGCTCGGAGGCCGCCTGCCGGATCGGCTCGGCGACCTGCTGCAGCGGCGAGAGGCGCAGCACCGGCGGCAGATGCGTCTCCTGCCGGATCACGGCGATGGTGAAGGGCTTGTCTGCACCGGTGTCCTTTGCCGCGGACTCAGGCGTGGACGCCTTCGGATCGAGCGGGCCCGTCGCCTCCTGCAGATCGGGCAGGGCGGCCTCCTCCGTCGGCAGCGCGACGCCCGCCTCGGCGGTTGCGGGCCGCGAGGCCGGCTCCAGGGCGTCGGCCGCGCCGGTGGCGGCCCGGGCGAGGACGCCGTTCAGGGCGGCAAAGCCGTCCCGCCGCGGGCCGGGCTCGCGCCGGGGCTCGGCCTGCGTCTCCGGGGCGGGGGGGTGGGCCGCGCCGAGCAGGAGCCGCGCCGCATCGGCCGCGCCGTCGGTGGGGATGGTCGGTTCCGTCGGGGCCGTGGCCAGGAGATCGGCGAGGCGCTCGGCGGGGAAGGCATCGGCCCTGTCGCCGGGCTCCGCGCGACCCGGTTCGGCTGGCTTGTCGGCTGCAGGCTTGCCAGCGCCCTTGTCGAGCGTCTGCAGCAGGGAGCGGAAGGCCTGGCCGCGCTCCTCGCGGCCGCCCACGGCCAGTCGCGCCTTCGAATACTTCACGGCCTCGGCGCTGCGGCCGGAGGGCGGTGCAGGTGTCTCGACCTGGCTCATGGCCGGGCATCTCCGGAGCGGGCGGGGGTGAAGACGGGGTCGGCGAGCAGCTTCTGCGCCTCGGCGAGGCTGCGCTCGGCCCCCGACAGCAGGCGCTTCATCCGCGGATCGAGATCGGCGGGTTCTGCCGTGGCCCCTGGCGCTGGCGTCTGCGCGCCGCCCATGGGCGCATCGACGATCTCGGCGGCGACACGCAGGGCGGTGCGGAGGATGTCCTTTTCCTCCGGGGGCAGGCGGGCGGCGTCGATCTTCCGCAGGGTGTCGATCGCTCCTCCGGCGCGGTCGATCCCGATGCGGGAGGCGGCCCGGTAGAGCGAGGCGCGGGTGACCGTTGCCTGGTCGGCGCCGGGGATCCGCGCCACCTCCTCGGCGGCGAGGCGGGCCTGCTCGAAGCGCCCGCGCACCAGTGCGTCGCGGGCGATGATCAGGAGCACGGCGCGCTGCTGCTCGCGGTCGAAGGCGCGCAACGTCGCCACCAGCTTGGGGAACTTGGCCGGGTCGCGGCCGATGTCGAAGCGCACCAGCCCGGTGGCGAAGCTCTGGCGGAAGTGCTCGGCATAGACCGAGCGGTCGAAGCGCCGCATGTACTGGGCGGTCGCCTTTTCCAGCCGGTCGAGATCGTTGATCTCGGCGGCGATGAAGACGGCCCGGCGCAACGCCCCCTCCTCGACCAGCGAGCCGGGCGCGGCCAGTCTCGCCTGATCGAGCAGCTGCAGCGCCCGCTTCTGGTCGTCGCGCAGGATCAGAGTCGCCTGGACGAGGGCGAGATGGCCCGCCAGCGCTTCATGCAGGCCGGCGGGGTCGAGCGGCATCAGCAGCGCCTTTGCCCGGGCGCCGTCGCCCATGACATAGGCCAGCGCGCCCTCGGCCAGCCCCTTGGGCAGCCCGGCCGGCTCGCCGCGCCTGACCAGCTCGGCCAGGGGGCCGGGCTGGCCGCCGCTCAGCACATATTGCACGGCGGCGCGGGTGTTGCGCGGATCGTCCCAGACGGCGGGAGGCTGCGCCGCCATCGCCTGTTCGAGATCGCGCAGCAGCTTGCCCTGGGCGGCATGGGCGGCTCTGTTTCCCGCCGCCGCCTCGTTCTGCAGCGACTGCAGGGTGCGCACGAGCTGATAGGGTGGGGCCGGCGCAGGCGCGGACTCCTGCGCCGCGAGGGCCGGTGTCGTCAGCGCGAGCGCGAAGGCCAGCAGGGACAGACGCCTCATGCGCGCTTCTCCCGGATCAGGATCTCGATGCGGCGGTTTTCGGCGGCGTTGGGGTCGCCCGCGCGCGGCCGGCGGCTGGCATGGCCCTCGATATGCTCGATGCGCGTCGCGCTGATGCCGCCCTGGACCAGCAGGTCCTGCGCCGTATGGGCGCGGGAGGTGGAGAGCCGCCAGTTGTCGCTGCGGCCGTCGCGGAACGGGCGGGCGTCGGTGTGGCCGCGGATGATGATGGCGCCCTCGCGCTCCTTCAGCACAGCGGCGACGCGCTGCATCGCGGCCACCGTCTGCGGATGGGGCTCGGCCGAGCCGATGCCGAACATGCCGAAATTGGCGTTGTCGGTCAGGCTGATCAGCACGCCCTCGTCGGTCTTCTTGACATCGACCAGCGGCTGGTCGGCCCGCTGGGGACCGCCTTTCGCGATGGCCGAGGCGATGGCGGTGGCCATCGCCTCGTCGGCACGTGAGGCCAAGGCGGTTGTGCTGGCGGGGGCTGCGACGGCAAGCCCCGGACGTGGCGACATCGCGGGGGATACCGCGGGGACTGTCACGGCCATGACCGGAGGCGTATCGGTGACGGCCGTGCTCGCAGGGGCGGTGGTCGTCGTCTCGCCTGCGGGCTGCGGCTTCGGGGCGGTGTCACTCGCGGCCGCTGGCGCCGGGGCGGCGTCTCCCGCAAAGGCCTGCTGGCGCTCGGGCTTGTCGGTCTGCGGCGTCTGGCGCCAGAAATTCGGGTCGAAGGGGTCGCGCATCGCCTCGCCGCCATTCATTCCCGGCCTGCCGGTGGTGCCGAGCGTCAGGGTCGAGGCCCGGTCGGAGCCGGGTTCGGGCTTGGCGGCGGCGACCTCGGCGAGGACGGCATAGGGATCCTCGAAGGCGGCCTTGCCCTGGCGGGGGTCCTTCAGCGTCGCGCTCGGCCGCCGGTCGGAGCCGGTCTTGGCGGCGCCGACCTGGTCGCCGTCATGACGGCTGGTGCTGTCGACCTCGCCGGGCTCGGCGTCCTGCGGGTTGCGCACGCCCTTGCGGTCCGAGGTCGTATCGGAGAGCCGGATCGGGTTGAAATACTGGGCGACCGTCTGGCGCGTCTCGCGATTGGTCGAGTTGACCAGCCAGAGCACCAGGAACAGCGCCATCATTGCCGTCATGAAGTCGGCATGGGCGATCTTCCAGACGCCGGTCTTGATCTGGTCCGTCGGGCGGCCGGCGCTGCGGCGGAGGATGATGAAGTCCTGGCGGTCGGTGTCCATGGCGCTGCCTCCGATGCGGGCGTGCGGTGTCAGGCGGCTGGCCGGCGGCGGCGGTCCGGGCCCTGGCCGCGGAGCCGCGCGACCCAGGCCGCGATGCGGGTTTCGATGACGGTCTCGCCGAGGACGATCGACACATCGACCGCCTCGGTCTCGGCGAACTCGACCGCCGTCCCGGCGGGAAAGACGCCGCGCAGGGTCGCCAGCAGGTCGGCCGGGCCGCCGACGCGGATCACGGCCCCGTCCCCGCCGCTGAGCAGCGGGCGGATCTGGTCGATCAGCGCGCGGCTGGCGGCGTCGCTGAGCTCGCGCTCGAGGAAGGGCCGCAGCAGCCGCCCGGTCGTCTCGGCGAGGCTCTCGGCCAGTGCCTCGAGCGCCCGCGGCAGCTCGGCGGCCAGCGGCGTGGCGACGGCCTCCGTCCAGGCGAGCCTCGCCTGTTCGAGCGCAGCCTCGGCTGCCTGAGCCTGGCGGGCGGCGGCGGCCTCCGCTTCGGCGCGGGCCTCGGCGAGTCCCGCCTGGCGGCCGCTTTCGTAGATCGCGTCGAGATCGGGCGGTGGCTCGCGCGGGGTGCGGGGCAGGAAGGCGGGCAGCTCGATCTCGGGCTCGGGCGTGGCCGTGCCGGCCTCCGGCAGCAGGGCGAGCTCGCCCTCGCCAACCTCGAAGCTCGGGATGAAGTCGGCGGCGGACCGGTGCTTCACGCGCGCTCTCCCTCATGGATCCACTGCTTCAGGATCGCGGCAGCCTGGGCCTCGTTGAAGTCGATCAACTGCTCCAGCTTGCGCAGCGGCGAGCGCTGCGTGGCGTTGGTGAGGTCGCCGATCAGGTTGAGGCCGATTTCGCCGCCGGCGATCTGCAGCTGGGGATCGACGGCCGAGACGGTCGCGTCCTCGGTGATCGCGGCGACGGCGGCCGGCGCCGGGCGCTTGAGGATGGCGTTGATCGAGGGCCGCAGGCCGAACCAGATGATCAGCGCGGCGAGGCCGAGGATGGTGACCGCGTTGATCAGCGTGCCGGACTGGCGCAGCAGCGCCTCGGCCACGCCGACGGGCGGCGTCGGCTCCAGCGTGCGGCTGCCCTGGAGGAAGTCGACCGCCAGCACCTTGACCGCGTCGCCGCGCTGGTTGTTGACGCCGGCGGCGGAGGCCACGACCTGGCGGACATCCTCCAGCCGCGCCTCGATCGCCTCGGGGCTGGGCGAGGCGCCGAGCGATTCGATGAGACGCGGCCGGTTGATCAGCACGGCGATCGACATCTTGGCGACCGAATAGCCGTCGCTGACGGTCTGGATGCGCTTGGAGGAGATCTCGTAATTGGTCAGCTCCTCGCGGCGCTGCTTCTCCTCGCTGGAGCGCTGGCCGCCATCGGCGCGCACGGCGCGCTCCGGCACGTTCTGCTCGACCGTGGTCGGCTCCTGGGTGGCGGCGTTCTGGGAGGTGTCGTTCTCGCGCACGACCCGGACCGAGCGCTCGACCTTGGAATCGGGGTTGAAGACGGTTTCGCTGGTTTCCTTGCGGTCGGTGTTCAGCTCGGTGGCGACGCTGATCTCGAAATTCTCGAGTCCGAGATAGGGCGTCAGCGCCTTGCGGACATTGTCCTGGATTTCGCGGCTGACGCTCTGCTGGAGGCCGGCGAGCTTGGAGGAGGCCATCTGGCCGGGCTCGCCGCCGGTGGCGAGCAGGGTGCCGTCGGTGTTGAGCACGGTCACCTTCTCGGCCGACAGCCCCGGCACGGCGGAGGCGACGAGATGGCGGATCGCCTGCGCGACATTTCCCGCGCCCGAGGTCTCGGTCCGGACGACGACGCTGGCGGAAGCCGGCTGCTGGTCGCGCCGGAACGAGCCCTTGTCGGCGAGCACGAGATGCACGCTCGCCGCCTTGACCCCGCGCATGAGCTGGATGGTGCGGGCGAGCTCGCCCTCCATGGCGCGCACGCGGGTGATCTCCTGCATGAAGGAGGTCAGGCCGAGCGAGCCGAGCTTGTCGAAGAGCTCGTAGCCGCCGCTGGTGCTGCGCGGCAGGCCCTTCTCGGCCAGCAGCATGCGGGCCTGGGCCGCCTGGGTCGGCTTGACGAGTACCTGCGTACCCTCGGAATTGACGTCGAAGACGACGCCGGATTCCTGCAGCGCCGCGCCGATGCGGTTGACGTCCTCACGCTGCAGCCCGCTGTAGAGCACAGTCAGCTCCGGCCGGCTCAGTTGATAGGCGCTGATGCCGATCGCCGCAAAGACGAAGAGGCCAATCGCGGCGAGCGCGGCCAGTCGCTTCGGCCCCAGTTGCTGGAGGTTGAGCCAGATCTCTTCCGCGTATTGCCGGCCCGGCATCGTCGTTCCTTCATGCGTGGCAGGTGATGGAAGCACTGTGCTGGGCGAGCCTTGCGCGAGCATTGCGCGGGTTCAGGCCGCCTCTTTCGGGGCGACAACGGAAAAGGCCGCGCTCCCGGGGGAGAGCGCGGCCCTGTCTGGCGTACGACGTGCCTTTCGCGTCAGCCGCGGAACAGCGAGAGGATGCTCTGGCTGCCGGAGTTGGCGATCGACAGCGCCTGGATGCCGAGCTGCTGCTGCGTCTGCAGCGCCTGGAGGCGGGTCGATTCGGCGTTCATGTCCGCATCGACGAGCTGGCCGATACCGCGATCGAGCGAGTCCTTCAGGGCCTTCACGAAGTCCTGCTGCAGGCCGATGCGGTTCTTGATGGCGCCGAGGTTGGTGGCGGCATCGGTGATCGTGCCCAGGGCATCGTCGACGGCCGAGATGTAGGTCTCGAGCTTGGCGAGGTCCGTGGCATTGTCGGTCAGCTTGGAGATGTCGATGTCGGCGACGGAGAAGGTCTCCCAGGCGGTGCCGGTGTAGGCATCGTAGGTCTTGTCCAGGATGCCCTTGTTGCTGTCGACCGGGGTGGCCAGCGCCGTCAGCGTCACGGCGGCACCGAGACCGGCGACGCTGGCGTCGATCGCGACGTTCGCGTCGTTGCGGCTCTTGAACGCCAGGGCGTCGCCGGCGGCGTTGATGCCGACCGACAGACCCTCGACGCCGAGCTTGTTGATCTCCTTGGCGATGTCCTTCAGCGAGGTGCCGGCGGCCACCGCGATGTTGAGAGCCGGAGCCGCACCGACCGTGACGGTGATGTTGCCGCCAACGTCGAGCAGGGGATCGCGGGCCGCGGTGGTGGCGGTCGGGAAGGTCTGCGCCGCATAGGCCGTGTCGAGGTTCGCGTCGTAGAGCTTGATCGCGTTCAGATCGACGGTGACGGTGTCGACCTGGACCTGGCCGCCGGCGCGGGAGAAGGACGAGACGACCGACTTCGTGGCGTTGTAACTCGACGCCGTCGAGTCGACCGAGATCCAGTTCTCGCCGTTGAACACCGCGGAGTCCGCCGTGTTCTTGAGCTGGCTCTGGAGCTCCTTGATCTCGCTCTGGATCTTGTCGCGGTCGACGCCGGGGGTGCGGGCCGCGACGAGCTTGGCCTTGATCTCCGAGACGACTTCGACCGTGCCGTTCAGGCCGGTATACATCGTGTCGATGGTCGCGGCGCCGAGGCCGAGAGCGTCCTGCACCGCGCCGAGCGCCTTGTTGTCCGAGCGCATCGTCGTGGCGATCGACCAGTAGGCGGCGTTGTCGGAGGCGGTCGAGACGCGCTGGCCGGTGGCGATGCGGTTCTGCGACTGGGCGAGGTTCTTGTTGGTCTGCGTCAGCGTCTGCAGCGCAGTCATCGCCGAGGTGTTGGTGAGCAGGCTGGTCATGATGATGTTCCTCAATCTGGAAGGGATTGGCGGGAACATTCCGGGTTTGCACCGGGATGGCAGGGCGGCTTCATGCCTTTGACGCCGGGGACGCACCCATCGGGTCAACCTGCCATGGGTCTGGTGTAGCGGGCGAAGCTTGCGCGGGGCTTGAGGGACGCAGCGCCCCTCACGCCACCTTCTTGGCGTAGACGAGGCAGAGCAGCTCGGCGACGACCTTGTAGAATTCCGGCGGGATCATCTGGTCGAGCTGGACGGCGGCGTGGAGCGAGCGGGCGAGCGCGCGGTCCTCGACCACGGGGATGTCGTTGGCTTCCGCGATCTCGCGGATCTTGAGCGCGATCAGGTCGGTGCCCTTGGCCAGCACCAGCGGCGCGCCGCCCTCCTCCTGCACATAGCGCAACGCCACGGCGTAATGGGTCGGGTTGGCGATGATGACGGTGGCACGGGGCACGGCCGCCATCATGCGGTTGCGGGCGCGGTCGCGGGCGAGCGAGAGCCGGCGGGACTTCAGGATCGGGTCGCCCTCGGCCTGCTTGTGCTCGTCCTTGACCTCCTGCTTGGTCATGCGCAGCGAGCGGCGCCAGAATTTCTGGGTCCAGACCAGGTCGATCGCGACGATCACGATCGTCGCCACGCAGGCCGCCGAGAGCAGGCGGATCGCGATGGTCAGGATCAGTTCCGGAAGGGCGCTGGGGTCCCTCAGCATGGCCGTCACCACCGTGTTCTTGTCCGATTTGAGGATCAGCCAGACGGTCACCGTGATGGCGGCGAACTTGGCCAACGACTTGCCGAATTCAACGAGGCCCTGGCTGCCGAAGATCCGCGCGAAGCCCTTGGACGGCGAGAGCCGCGACCATTGCGGCGTGATCCGTTCGAGGGCGAGCTGGGGCGGATGCTGCAGGAAGGCCGCACTCAGGCCGAAGACGAGAAAGAGCGCGAAGACGGGCCACAGGAACAGGCCGGCCTGCATCGCGGCGTAGAGCAGAAGCGCAGTCGTGTTGCCGCTGGTCGAGATGTCGAAGCCGGCGGGGTCGGCCAGGAAATCGGTGAGGAAGCGGGCCATGCCGCCGGCGCCGGCGCGCATCAGGAAGACGCCGGCGATCAGCGTCGCGGCGATGGCGGCAAAGATCGGGGCCTCCTTGGAGGAAGGCGTGTTGCCGCGCTCGACGGCATCGCGCACCTTCTTCTCGGAGGCCTCCTCGGTCTTGCTCTCCTGGTCCTGTTCGGACACTGGTCGTCACCTCCCCGTCGGCGTCCTGCCGGTTACTGGAAATAGGCGCCCTCCTCGCGGTCCGGGTTGAGCTCGATCTCGCCGCGGCTGGCCATCTCCAGCGCGATGTCGGTGATGGCGCGGCGGGCATCGACGACCTCGCGCTGCAGCGCCGGCTCGCCGTTCTCGAGGTCCTGCTGCACGATGCGGCGCGCACGGGCCGCGAGCGAGGACAGGATCTGGTCGCGGAAGCCGGCTTCCGTGCCCTTGAGCGCGAGCACGAGCCGGTCGGTCGGGACCTGGTCGAAGATCGCCATGCGGGCCCGGGCCGAGAGCTTGACGATGTCGTCGAAGGTGAAGAGCAGGCCCTTCAGCATCTCGGCCGATTCCGGGCGGATGCGCTGCAGGCTGCCCAGCGCCTCCTCCATATCCTGACTGTCCATCTTGTTGAGGATGTCGGCCATGCGGGCATGGGTGTCGGCGCCCTTGTTGCGCGAGAGGTTGAGCGTGAAGCCCTCGTAGAGCGCCTTCTCGACGATCGCCGCCGGCTGCTCGGCCACGGGCTTCAGGTTCAGCATGCGGCGCATCAGCTCGTGGCGCCTGTCGGCCGGCCACTGCGTCATCACGCGCGAGGCACAGGCCGGCTTGAGCTTGGACAGGACATACGCCGCCGTCTGCGGGTGCTCCTTGGCGAGATAGCCGGCGAGCGCGCTTTCGGGCATCTGCGAGATGCGGTCCCAGATCGAGCGGTTGGCGGCCTCGGCGGTCTCGCCGATGATCTCGGTGATCTCCTCCGGCGGCAGCACGCCGGTGAGCAGCTTCTGCACCTCGCTGGGCGAGCCGACCAGGTTCATGCCGCGCGAGAACTGGTCGCTGAACTCGTCGACGAGATCGGCGATGTCGTCGGCGGCGACCGGGCCGAGCTCGGAGGCGCGCCGCATCAGGGCGCGGACCTCGGCGGTGTCGAGATGCTTCAGCATCCGCCCGGCCAGCGGCTTGCCCATGGCGAGCACGAGCACGGCGGCCTTGCCGGCCCCGCCGAGCGCCACCGTCTTGCCCGCCGGGGCGGGTGTGGCGGGGCTTGTGGCCCGGTTGTCCTTCGCGATCGCCGTCATGCTGCGCCAGGCCTCACTCTTCGAACTTGGCCTGGACGCCGACGATCTCGGTCAGCGAGACGCCGAAGCGGCTGTTGTCGTCCTCGACGATCACGACCTCGCCGCGGGCGACGATGCGCCCGTTGACGACGACGTCGACCGGCTCGCCGACGCGGTGGTCGAGCGGCACCACCGCGCCGCGGCGCAGCTTCATCAGATTGGCGACCTGCATGGAGGCGCTGCCGAGCACGACCTGGATCGTGACGGGGATGCGCATCACCGCCTCGAGATTGAGCGGGTCGTCGGCGGGCGGCGGAGCTTCCGCAGCTTCGGGCTCGGTTGTCGCCTGCGGCTCCATCAGGGCGACGTCGGCCTGTTCATCGGAGAGGGCGAGGTCGGAGAGCTTCATCGGTTTGGTCGGCTTCTTCATGGTGGTCTCCCGGCGGGAAGGCGAAGGGATCTGCCGTCAGGCGGCGTTGGCCTTGCGGACGGCGGCATGGGGCGCGTCGGGGCCGGCGCCGATCCGCTTCAGCTCGCCGGCCAGGCGGCGCCCGGTGTCGATGCGCTGGCCGAGTTCCTCGACGACGTCGCGGCCGCTGGCGTGCAGCTCGCGGATCGTCGCCTGGATGGTGGAGAGCGCGGTCTCGGTCTTGCCGAAGACCTGCTGGAACTCGGCATGGTAGGCGCGCATGCGCTGCAGCTCGCGGCGCATCCGCAAGACCTGGAGGCTGGTCAGCAGCAGGGCCACGAAGAGGACGGCTTCACCGAGATAGAAGATCATCGAAAAACTCCTGTTCCTGGTTGGCGCTGTCCTGCACGCGCAGGACATAGGATCCGTCGCGCTGGCCGAGCTGGCACCAGAAGACGGTCTCGTCGTTGCACTGGAGGCGGACGGGGGAGCGCGGCGACGCCTGCAGCTCGATGACCTGGCCGATCTTGAGGGCGCTGATCTCGCCCAGCGTCATCGGGCGCTCCTCGAGGATCGCCTGCAGGCGGACCTCGGTCTTGTGGACCTCCGTCTGGATCTGCCGCGTCCAGCGCTGGTCCTTCACGGTGGTGTGGCCGGAAACGACGCGGGTCAGGCTCTGGCGGATCGGGTTCAGCGCCGTCTGCGGGATGATGACGAACATCTGCCCGCAATTGTCGAGGCCCTGGACGAGCAGCTGCGACTTCACCGCCAGGTTGCTGCGGCTGCCGATGGCGGCGAAATACATCCGTGTCTCCATCTGCTCGAAGATGAAGCTGACATCGGCGACGGGGCTGAAGGCGGCCTGGAGGTTCTGCGCCGCGAGTTCGCAGAGCGCCTGCGCGACCTGGATCTCGATGGGCGTGTAGGGCCGCTCGTCGTCGGGGAAGTCCGGCTCGTACTTGTAGGGGCGCTCGCTGCCGTCGGCGCCGAAGAGCACCTCGATCAGGGTGAAGACGAAGTCCCGGTCGAAGCCGATCAGGATGCGCGAATCCCACTCCGGCGAGTGGAAGATGCCGGCGATGGTGTTGTGGGCATGGGCGTTGAGCGCGTCGCCGATGCGCTGGCTCTGGACGTTGGCGACGGAGAAATAGGTCGGCGAGGTCGACATCTGGCGCACCGCGTCGGCGCAGCCGGTGGCGAGCCGGTCGAAGACCATGCGCAGCATGGGCAGCCGGTCGATCGAGATGCCGGTCGATTCGAGGAGCTTGTCCTCGCGGATGGCCTGGGCGGCGGTGCTCATCAGGCGGCTTCCTTCTGGGCGCGGTCATTGGCGGGCGCCGCACGCTGGCCGGCGCCGCTGATGGTCTTGTCCTCGACCTCGTCGATGGAGGGCCGCTCGGCGGCGGAGATGACCTTGCGGCCATATTCGAGCGCGACCTGGGGCGCGGCGCCGTTGATGAAGGCGAGCAGGGTCTGCTTGACGACGATGTAGACGCGCAGCTGCTTCTCGCGCACCGCCTTGATCTTGAGCGAGATCGGCCCGATCACCCCGTAGGAGAAGAAGATGCCGGCGAAGGTGCCGACCAGGGCTGCGCCGATGAAGCCGCCGAGCAGGGCGGGCGACTGGTCGATCGCGCCCATCGCCTTGATGACGCCGAGCACGGCGGCGACGATGCCGAGCGCCGGCAGGGCCTCGGAAACCGTGCCGAGCGCATAATACGGCTTCAGCCGGTCCTGGAAGATGCTGCCGATCTCCTCGTCGAGCAGCGCCTCGACCTCATGGGCCTGCGCCTTGCCGACGATGATCAGGCGGAAATAGTCGCAGATGAAGGTGGTCAGCTGGGTGTCGGCGAGGACGCCGGGATAGCCCGCAAAGAGCGTCGATTCATAGGGCGTCTCGATGTGCTGCTCTATCTCGGCGCGGCCCTTGTTGCGCAGCTCGCGCATCAGAGCATAGAGCACGCCGAGCACCTCGAAGTAATGCGCCTGGCTCGGCGCGGTGTTGCGCAGCGCCTCCATCACCGCGGTGCCGGTGTCGGTGACCGTCTTCATCGGGTTGGCGACGAAATAGGTGCCGATGGCGGTGCCGAGGATGATCACCAGCTCCCAGGGCTGCCAGAGCACGGCGACATGCCCACCCATCGCGGCGAAACCGCCGATGAGCGAGCCGACCGCAATCAACAAACCGATCAATACGCTCAAGGCGTCGCTCCTTCTCGCAATCTGCAAGTGAAGCGCTAGAGGATCTGGCTTGCGCGAGGCTGAAACGACTGTCGAAGCCGGGGGTCAGGCCCGCGCAAGCCTTGCGCGGGAGCCTGATGTCTCACGAACGTCCGGGTACACGCCCGGATCACTGCCGGGATTGCGACGATGACCACGACGACGATGGCGTTCCAGGCCGTGGCGCGGAACCTGCCCAAATCGCTGGAGCGGGCGGCTGCGGTGCCGCAGACGGCCAATGAGAGCACCTATTATCTCGCCAATATCGGCAAGATCAAATCGATCGACGACTTCCTGGGCAACGACCGGATCTTTCGCTACGCGATGAAGGCCTTCGGGCTGGAGGAGATGACATACGCCAAGGGCCTGATCCGCAAGGTCCTGACCGAGGGCGTCGACTCGTCCTCCAGCTTCGCCAACAAGCTGACCGACCCGCGCTACAAGGAGCTGGCGACGACCTTCAACTTCGCGCGCTACGGCTCGGCGACGACGAGCTTCGACCGCACGCAGAAGCCGATGACCGAGCGCTATGTCCGCCAGGTCTTCGAGGAGCAGCAGGGCAGCCAGAACGAGAATGTCCGGCTCGCGCTCTATTTCGAGCGCAAGGCGTCGGGCCTCAAGAACGCTTATGAGGTGCTGGCCGATCCGGCGCTGCTGAAGGTGGTGCAGACGGCGCTCGGCATCCCCGCCTCGACCTCGATGATGCCGATCGACAAGCAGGCGGAGATGATCTCGAAGAAACTCGATTTCGACCAGCTGAAGGACGCCGAGGGCGTCCAGCGCTTCCTGCTGCGCTTCACCTCGCTCGCCGATATCGGCGCCAGCCAGAGCGCGGCCAACAACGCTTTGACCATCCTCGTCGGCCCGCCGGTCGCGGCCGGGGTCAGCACCGATGTCCTGTTCAGCATCCAGAATCTCCGCCTCGGAGGCGTGTGACCATGCAGTCCTCGATCTATGTCGGCCTGTCCTCCCAGCTCGTGCTGGAGAAGCGCATGGAGACGCTGGCGCGCAACGTCGCCAACATGAACACGGCCGGTTTCCGCGCCGAGGAGGTCAAGTTCAGCACCTTCCTGTCGAAGAAGGGGCCGGATGCGGTGTCCTTCGCCTCGGCGGGGGAGACCTATATCAGCCGCCTCCAGGGCGGGCTCGACAAGACCGGCAACCCGCTCGACGTCGCCGTCGAAGGCGAGGGCTGGCTCGCGATCAACACGCCGGCAGGCACCGTCTACACCCGCGACGGACGGATGAAGATGACGCCGCAGGGCGAGCTGCGCACGCTCGCGGAGCACCCGGTGCTCGACGCCGGCGGCGCGCCGATGCAGCTCGACCCCGAGGGCGGGCCTCCGGTGATCGCGCGCGACGGCATGATCTGGCAGGGCAGCCAGCAGGTCGGGGCGATCGGCCTCTTTTCCATCGACCCCGCCGCTAAGTTGCAGCGCCACGACAATTCCGGCGTGATCCCCGATCGCCCGGCAACGCCGATCCTCGATTTCGTCCGCAACGGCGTGCGCCAGGGCTTCGTCGAGGGCTCGAACGTCAACCCGATTCGCGAGATGACCAAGCTGATCGCGGTGACGCGCGCCTTCGAGAGCGCGGCGAATGCGATCGACAAGGGCGAGAAGGCGGTCGATGGCGCGATCCGCTCGCTCGGCGAGAGCTGAGCGGCCGGACGGCATCCCCATGAACGCCCTGACACGTCTCGAACAGGCCCTCGCGGGCGGGCCGCAGCCGCATGATCTGGTCCAGGTCAGCGGCAGCGTCAGCGAGGTTACGCCGGCGGCGCTGCGCGTCGGCGGCCTTTCGCGCTTCGTGCGGCTGGGTGAGCGCATCGCGCTCTCGACCCATGGCCGCGCCGAGCTGGGCGAGGCGATCCGGATCGACCGCGACGGTGTGCTGGTGAAGCCTTTCGCGACGACGGTCGGCGTCGGGCTCGGTGCTCGCGCCAGCCTCGCCGGGCCGCTCGTGCTGCGCCCCTCCCAGGGCTGGAAGGGCCGCGTCGTCAACGCCTTCGGCGAGCCGATCGACGACAGCGGGCCGCTGCCGGCCGGCGACGTCGCGATGCCGGCCGAGGGGCCGCCGCCGGAAGCGATGCGGCGGGCGCGGGTGACGCGGCCGATCCGCACCGGTGTCAAGGTCGTCGACCTGTTCACGCCGCTCTGCGCCGGCCAGCGCATCGGCATCTTCGCCGGCTCCGGCGTCGGCAAGTCGAGCCTGCTCTCGATGCTGGCGCGGGCGCCGGGCTTCAGCACCATCGTCATCGGCCTCGTCGGCGAGCGCGGCCGCGAGGTGCGCGAGTTCCTCGACGACACGCTGGGCCCGATGCGCGCCCAGGCGGTTGCCGTCGTCTCGACCAGCGACGAGAGCGCGATGATGCGCCGGCTCGCGCCCAACACCGCCATGGCGGTCGCCGAATACTTCCGCGACCAGGGCGAGGATGTGCTGCTGATCCTCGATTCCGTGACACGCCTCGCCCATGCCGCGCGCGACGTCGCGCTGGCGGCCGGCGAGCCCGCGGTCGCCCGCGGCTATACGCCGAGCGTCTTCAGCACGCTGCCGAAACTGCTCGAGCGGGCGGGGCCCGGCGTCGAGGGCACCGGCACGATCACCGGGATCTTCTCCGTGCTGATCGACGGCGACGACCACAACGACCCGGTCGCGGATTCGATCCGCGGCACGCTGGACGGGCATCTCGTGCTCGACCGCGCCATCGCCGACCAGGGGCGCTATCCGGCGGTGAACGTGCTCGGCTCGGTGTCGCGCCTCGCCCACCATGTCTGGACGCCGGAGCAGCGCGGGCTCGCCTCGCGAATGAAGGCGCTGATCTCGCGCTTCGAGGACACGCGCGACCTGCGGCTGATGGGCGGCTACCAGGCCGGCGCCGATGCCGAGCTCGACAAGGCGATCGTGCTGGTGCCGAAGATCTACGAGGCCCTGCACCAGGAAATGAGCGCAGCGCTCAGCGCGGATGCCTTCAAGGATCTGGCGAGCACGCTGCAGGGTTGAGGGCAGCCTCCGCCCACGCGCCACATCGTCATTGCGAGCGCAGCGAAGCCATCCATGAGGGCGTGCTCGACGTCTCCTGGATGGCTTCGCTGCGCTCGCAATGACGGCGACGCCGCTCTGTCAGCCGCGCAGCTGGTCCTTGCGGACGTAGTTGAATTCCTTGACCAGCACGTCCTTGACCAGCTCGCCGCCGAGGCGGGCGTTGACGCCGGTCTTCACCGTCTTCAGCAGCGCGTCGATGTCGACGCGCTCCAGCCGGGAGAAATCGACCTTGCCGTTGGAGTAGATCGCCCGCAGCGCCTCGTCGCGGACATAAGCGTGCGGCTTCACGGTCATCTGGCGGAGCGTGCGGGCATCGGCAGTGAAGACGAACTGCGCCGCGACATAGCCCTGCACATCTCCGTTCGCGATGATCGGCACATGGATCAGCGCGGTTTCCTCGTATTCGAGGCCCTCGAAGAACGGCGCCTCGGTAGCCGGCGGCGTCTCGGCGCGCCAGGTCAGGGCGAGATGGCCCGAGAGCAGCGTGACCCCGCAGACCCAGGCGCCGAGGACGAGCAGCCGCGCCGTGGTCATGAAGCGCGGGCCCGCGGGACCGGCGCCGCCGCGAGGCGGGAGGTCGCGGAATAGGTGCCGTCCGACTCGGCGTCGATCAGCGTGCTCGTCATCGCCGAGGCGATCTCGCGCACCGCCTCGAGATGCATGCCGATCGCCATGCGGTTGTGCTCGAGCTTGAGCCGCAGCGTCGACAGGCGCGCGATCAGCGGGCCGTCGCCGGCCTCGTCGCGCATGGCGCGGAGCGCCCGGCTGGCGTCGAGCAGCAGCCGGCTCTTGATCTCGTTGAGGCGGTTGAAGTCGGCGCTGCGCAGCGCCATCAGCTCGCGTGTTTCATGATCGATCGCCTGTTCGAGGCGGTCGAGCACGGCCCACATGGCGCGGGAGGCGGCGCTGGGTGCTGCGGGCTCCTCCTGCATGGTCACGGGCGGGGGCACCAGCGCGGGGAGCGTGGCCTGGATGTCGGCGAGAGCGGTGGTGTCGGACAGCTCGGTCATGGCTCAGGCCTGTCGGAAGTTGGAGCGGGCGACGCCACCGGAGCTTGCCGGCTTGGTCAGGTTGAGGAAGCGCTGCTCGACCGAGAGCGGGATGGCGAGGTCGCGGGCATTGGCGCCGGCGATCCGGCCGTCGAGCAGCTTGTGCGCGGCGGCGACGGCGCCGTCGGCGGAGCCCGTGGTGTTGCGGGCGGCGATGGCGGCCTCGACCTTCTCGCGCAGGCCCAGCCCGCCCGCCTTGGCGATCTGGTTGGCGATCTGCTCGGAGAGCATCGAGCGCCAGACGCCGCCGGCGGTGCCGCTGCCGAAATTGTTCGCCGTCGCCTCGGGCATCATCTGCTCGATGAAGGTCTGGATCACCTGCGCCTCGAACTGCTGCATGGTCTTGGCGGTCTTCGAGGGGACGGCCGGGGGTGCGCTATCGAGTTTTGCCGGCGCAAGAGCGGCGAATTTCTCGCGGGCGCCGGCGAGGCCGGGCATGCCCCCGGCCGGCGCGGCCTCGTCCACCGCGGCGGCGAACTGCGTGCCGGCGATGCCGTTGCCGAGCTTCTGGAGCCGGTCGACGGCGAGCTGCAGGCGCGCCGGATCGGCGGCGCGGGCCACGTCGAGCACGATGTCGGACGGAGGAGAAATCGCCATTGTCACCTTCCAGGGTCGTTGAACGATCTGGTGTCGATGATGGCGGATCAGGCTTGTTTCAGGCTTGCGGGCGGGAGGTGTTTCGGCGTCCGTCGGCGGCTCCAGCCCTCAGAGCGTTGCCGCCCGCTGGCCTTCACGCGCGTCCATGATCTCGACGAGCGCGCCGTCCTGGTCGGCGCGCAGCTTCACCTTGCGGAGATGGTCGGCGAGGCGGGCGGTTCGCTTCTCGCGGCCCGTCTCGGCGAGGACCTGCTTCGCCTGGACGATCGCCGCCGCCTCGAAGCGCGCAGCCGAGACTTCGGTCCGGTGCAGGCGCCGGGCGGTCATGTCGGCGAAGAGCCCGGCTGTGGGCCCCTCGCCGTTGAGCGCGGCGACCAGCGCGCGGGATTCGGCGCGCGCCGCGGTGGCCTGCAGCTCGATCGCCTTCTGGCGCCATTCCGCGAGCTTGCGGATGCGCGACTGGATCGACAGCATCCGCTCGATCGCCTTGAGGCGCTGGCCCTGCATCGCCGCTCAGCCCCGCGCCAGCCAGGTGGAGAAGGCGGTGATGAACAGGCTCAGTGCCTCCGGCCCCGAGAAGTAGAGCAGGAACAGCCCGCCAGCGATGACGAAGGGCAGCGAGATGAAATAGACCGGAATCTGCGGCGTCAGCTTGTTCATCAGGCCGATCGCGAGATTGACGATGACCGCATAGATGATGAAGGGGCTGCCGACGCGCAGGGCCAGATTGAAGGTCTCGGACGCCCGGTCGGCGATCTGGATCAGCCCGGCCTGGGCGTCGAGCGGCGTGCCCGGCGCGATGCGGCTGTAGGAGCCCGCCAGCGCGCGGATGACCTCGGCATGCTGGTTGGTGACGAACATCAGCGTCGCCGCCGTCAGGGTGATCAGCGTCACGAAGGGGGCCGAGGCCTCGGCCTCGTCGATCGGCAGGCCGGGCAGCTGGCCGAGGCCCGCGGTCGTCGCCATCGCGGTGGCGATGGTCTGGAGCGCCAGGAAGAAGAAGCGCGCCATCAGCCCGATCAGCGCCCCCGTCATCGTCTCCGCGAGCACGACGCGCAGCAGCGTCGCCGGGCCGGGCGAGACGAGATGGGCGAAGGCCGGCAGCACATAGGGCGCGAGCGCCAGCGTGACGCCGACCGCGATCATCAGCCGGAAGCGGACCGGCACGCGCGGGCTGGAGAAGCCCGGCATCAGCATCAGGCAGGCGCCGATGCGGCAGAAGATCAGGAAGGCATGCAGCACCGTGTCGGGCGTGAACGGCGTCACGAGATGGTCCCCAGCAGGTTGACCTCCAGCCCGCGCGCGATCTCGACATGGGAGAGGACGGGCAGCGCCGGGAAGATGCGCTCGACGATCATGCGCACGTAAGGGCGCGCATCCGGGCTGGTGACGAGCACGAAGCTCTGGCCCTGGTCCATGCGGGCGCGGATCGCCGCCGTCGCCTCGGCCGCGAACTCCTCGATCAGGCGCGGATCGATATCGAACTCGACGACCTCGCCCTTGGCGTCGCGGCGCAGGCTCTCATGGAAGGCGAGGTCCCAGCGGTTGCCGAGCCTGAGCATGTTGAGCACGCCGCCCTGGGTGAGGTCGCCGCAGATCTGCTGGGCCATGCGCATGCGCACATGCTCGGCGATCTGCTCGGCGCGGCGGACATGGGGCGCGATCTCGGCGACGACCTCGAGGATGAGGTGGAGGTTGCGGATCGAGACGCGCTCGGCCAGCAGCAGGCGCAGCACCGCCTGCAGGCTCGAAAGCGACATATGGGCCGGGCAGATCTCGTCCAGCAGCTTCTTGTATTCCGGTCCCAGCCGGTCGAGCAGCGCGCGCATGTCCTTGTAGGACAGGAGCTGGCCGAGATTCTTGCGGATCGTCTCGCTGAGATGGGTCAGCAGCACCGAGAGCCGGTCGACCGGCTGCATGCCCTCGCGCCGGACCTCGTTGGCATAGCTTTCCGAGACCCACATCGCCTTGACGCCGAAGGCGGGCTCGCGGACCTCCTCGCCCGGCAGATCGGGCAGGCGGCCGTCGCCGACGACGACCAGCATGCTGCCGGGGCGCATCTCGCCCGTGGCGGCGACGGTGCCGTGGATGCGAAACTCGTAATGCTTGGGCGGCAGCGTCAGGCTGTCGGAGAGTTTGATCTCGGGCACGACGAAACCGTATTGCTGCGCGAATTTCTTGCGCATCTTGCCGACGCGATGGGCCAGCTCGCTGTGCGAGGTCAGCATCTCGGCGGCGAGCTGCTTGCCGAGGCTGAGCTCGATCTCGGCGGTGCGCAGCGATTCCTTGATCGTGTCCTGGCTCTCGCGCACGGCCTCCTCGGCCTCCATGGCGCGGATCTCCTCGGCGGCTGCGGCGCGCTCGGCGTTGCGCTTGGGAATCGTGTAGCCGACGAAGGCCATCAACCCGCCGAGCAGCGCAAAGGGCAGAAGCGGCAGGCCCGGCACCAGAGCCAGGATCACCATCAGGAAGGAGGCGACGAAGAGGGCGCGGGGGTAATGCCCGAGCTGGCCGAGGATCGCCTGCTCGGCCGTGCCGCGGGTGCCGCCCTTGGAGACCAGCAGGCCGGCGGCGAGCGAGACGATCAGCGCCGGGATCTGCGTGACGAGGCCGTCGCCGACCGCGAGCTTGACGAAGACGTCGGCGGATTGGGACAGCGACATGCCGTGGCGGGTGACGCCGATGATGATGCCGCCGAGGATGTTGACGGCGGTGATGATCAGCCCGGCGATGGCGTCGCCGCGGACGAATTTGGAGGCGCCGTCCATGGCGCCGAAGAAGGAGCTCTCCTCCTCCAGCTCGTGGCGGCGGCGCTGCGCCTCGGGCGCGTCGATCAGCCCGGCCGAGAGATCGGCGTCGATCGCCATCTGCTTGCCGGGGATGGCGTCGAGGGTGAAGCGGGCACCGACCTCGGCGATGCGGGTCGCGCCCTTGGTGATCACGATGAAGTTCACCGTCACGAGGATGATGAAGACGATCAGGCCGATGACGAAGTCGCCGGCGATGACGAAGCGGGCGAAGCCGTCGATGATGTAGCCCGCCGCATGCGAGCCCTCGTTGCCATGCGAGAGAATGACGCGCGTCGTGGCGATGTTGAGGGCCAGCCGCAGCATCGTCGCGACGAGCAGGATGGTCGGGAAGGAGGAGAATTCGAGCGGCTTCTTGATCCAGAGCGCCACCATCAGGATCAGCACCGAGAGGGCGATCGAGAGCGCGAGCCCGATGTCGATCAGGAAGGCCGGGATCGGCAGGAACAGGATCGAGAGGATGCCGATGATGCCGATGGCGAAGCCGATGTCGCGGCGGCTGGCCGGCGGTTCGCCGGCCATCGCCCTGGGCGCGACCTTGCCGGTGATGAGATGGGGCGTGGCCATTCTGGCACCCTGTCCTGTCGTCGGAAATGCGCGCCCGTCGGCGCGCGGTCAGAAGCCGCGCTCGATGCGCCCGTAGACGCGCTCGGTGAAGGCGAACACCTGGGCGCCGGTGAAGGCGCCTGTGGCCGCCATCACGATCAGGATGACGACGATCTTCGGCACGAAGGTCAGCGTCGCCTCCTGCACCTGCGTCAGGGCCTGCATCAGCGCGATGATCAGGCCGATCGCCATCGCGGCGGCGACCGCCGGGCCGGCGCCGACGATGATCGCCCAGACCGCGTCGCGCATCAGATCGAGGGCGTCGGCCTCGTTCACGGCCGCCGCCTCAGGCTTGCGTCGTGGCGGGCTTCAGCGCCGCGATGCCGGCGATGATCTGGTCGAGCTTGGCGTTGGCGGTGACCGACTGCTCGACCTGCGAGAGCGCCGCGAATTGCTGGACGTATTGCGCCGGATCGGTCGGGTTGGTCGGGTCCTGGTTCTTGGCCTGGGCGATCAGGAGCTGGAGGAAGGTGTTGTAGTCGCCCATGGCGTTCTTGGTGCTCGTCGACGTCGAGCTCGTGCTCGTCGTCGTGCTCGGGATGCTGCTCACGTCCATGATCGGCTCCATCGGGCCCGGTGTGGCGGCCCGCCGGTGGCGGCGGACCCGGTTTCGTCAGGCGAGCGCGGCCTCGCACCGCAGGGGCGCGGCGGCGGCAGGCCTCAGCTTCGCCGACAGGCTAGGCTCCGTGGCCTGCCCGGAGCTTGCGAGGATGGCGGCCTCCGCCGGATAAAGCGCCCGCAGCTGCTTCAGTGCCTCGAAATGGCGCTCCTCGGCGATGAGGCGGTCGACCGCCTGGAGGCCCAGGAGCACGTCGGCATCCTCGAAGATGCAGGCGGTGGTCATCAGCATGCGGTCGAAGAGCAGCCGGGCGGCGCCGGCGTTCTTCGGGTCGATCAGCATGGTCTGGACGACGAAGTAGAGCTGCCGCAGCGGCGTCGTCGTCTCGTCGGGCTGGATGACATGGGTTTCGAGCAGGAAGGTCGCGTCGTTCATCAGCTCGAGGCTGACCTTGCGGTCGAAGCGCAGGATCGCCCCGTTGATGTAGATCTTCTCGTTGGCGCGCAGAGAGAGGTTCATCGGCTTGCCCATCCTCCGGTTCAGGCGAGGCTGTCGCGGATCATCTTGTTGACGTCGATGACCGACTCGAAGTCGTCGGACTGGCCGAGCCGCAGCGCCTCGCCCTGGCGCAGGGCGAAGAGGCCGATCGAGATCAGCGAGGCGCGCAGGCTCTCGGGCAATCCGTTCTCGGCGCTGCCGAGATCCTCGATCAGCAGCGTCCAGAGCCGGCGCAGGAAGCCGACCGCCTCGATCGTCTCCGGCGAGGCCGCCCCGGTCGGGCGCGCCTCCTCGAGCAGGGTCACGGCGTGGTCCAGCGCGCGCCATTCCTGGGTGCGGGCGAGGGCGTAGTCATCCGCGGCCATGGCCGCATAGGAGCTCTGATACATGGGGCATCTCCGGACGGTGGACGGGAGGGCGTGGGCGCGCAGCCGCCCGGTCGCGCCGGCGGGGCCGGAGCGGGCGGTGAGCGCGGAGGGCGGGGCGCCCGGCGGCGTGGAGCGGCCGGGCGCGGGGTCAGCTCATGTATTTCAGGATGTTGAGCTGCTGGATCCTGACGGTGAGCGCATAGGCGGTGTCGAGCTGCGTCGTCAGATCGGTGACGCGGACATTGGCCTCGTAGGGATCGACGTTCTCGAAGGCCTGGATCTGCTTGGCGACGATGTCGCGCTGGATGGTGAGCCGCTCGCTCGAGACCTTGACCCGCTCCTCGATGGCGCCGAGCTGCGCCTGCGTCGCGGTGAGGCCGAGGATCGCCTTGTTGACGCTCTCGATGCTGGCGTCGACGACGGCGCGGAAGGCGTTGGTGTTGAGGGTCTGAGTGCCGAGGTCGTAGGCCATGGTGTAGGCCATGGCGAGGTCGCGCATGGTCTGCGTGTTGGCGTTGGTCGACACCTCGACGACTTCGCTGAGCGAGATCCGGCCGGTCATGTTCTGGTCGATCGCCGAGGACCAGTTCGTGTTCCAGGCCGGACTGGCGAACTCCGCCGGCAGCACGGTCTGCAGGAAGGTCGTCATGTCGGCCTGCGTGATGTTGGCGACCGCGGGCGCATTCTGGGCGAAGCCGAAATAGCCGGCGAAGGCGGCGTCGATCGCAGCCTTGTTGCCCGGGGCCGGGGTGGTGAAATAGTCGGTCACCGGGCGCTGCTGGGTGTTGATGCCGGCGAAGAGGAACTGCCCGCTGGACGAGGCGTTGAGCGACGCCGTCAGCGCCTGCAGATTGTTCTTCGCTTCCGATTTCAGGACCTCGGCGCCCTTGTCGCCGTCGCGCACGCTGATCAGCGTGGCGAGGAACTGCTCGGCGGTCTCGCGCATGCCGTCGAGCGCCTTCTGCGTCACCTCCAGACGCGAGGCGACGAGGCCGTTGGTGTCGACGATGCCGTTCAGCCGGTCGTACTGGTCGCGCAGGCCGACGGTCTTGCCGGTGCTGCCGCCGAGCGTCAGGCCGATATCGGCATGGCGCAGCGTGGTCGATTCCGTGGTGGCGTCGGCCAGGCTGTCGCGGGCCTTGGCGACCGCGTTGCGCAGGGTGCCGGAGAGCGAATAGTTCGAGATGAAGCTCGTCTTCATGGTCGTTACCTCACGGCCTGCAGCAGCGCCTCGAGCATCCGGTCGATGGTCGAGATCAGGGTCGACGAGGCGTTGAAGGAGCGCTCCAGCTCCATCATCAGCGTCATCTCCTCGTTGATGTCGACGCCGGTGACGTTCGACAGCGCGGCCGTCGTGCGTTGCAGCAGCGCGGTCTCGTAGCCGAGCGTCTGTGTCGAGGTCTGGCGCTGCGCTTCCAGCCAGCCGACGGAGGAGCCGGCGAAGCCGACGAGGGTGTCGGTCGGGTCGGCGTCGGTGGCGGGGTCGAAGTTGCGGCTGGTGCCGAGTGCGGTCAGCAGGCCCTGGATGCGGTCGGGGAAGCCCGCCGCGCCGCTGGCATTGTAGCTGTAGTTGGGGTCGAGCGGGTCGGAGATGCCGCCGTCGCGCAGCCGGTCGAGATCGCCGCCCTGGGACGGGTCGGCATTGGCGTTGATGCGGATCGTGCCGGCCAATCCCGCGACCGTCACACCGGTCGCCGGAATGGCGGCCGGGCCGGGCGGCGGGCCATAGGTGAAGAGCCCGGCCTGGTCGGGACCCACGCCGGTCTGGTCGCTCTCGGCGAAGACCTCGATCAGCCCGCGGGCGATCTCGTCGAGCTGGCTCTGATAGGTGACGGTGATCTCGTCGCGCACAATCGCCGAGCCATGGATCTGGCCGGATTTCAGCGGCATGATCGCGTTGGGGCCGGTGACGGGCACGCCGTCGACATAGACCGCGTTGCCGGCGGTTCCGGCCCCGAGCGCGAAGCTCGGCGCCATCGTGACGCTGCGCGGCACTGTCTCGAACAGGGTCACGCCGCCATCGGTGTAGATCACCATGTCGTTGTTGGGCCGCGTCGCCACGCTGATGCCCATCTCCTCCGAGAGCTGGGAGAGGATGCGGTCGCGTGTGTCGAGCTGGTCGGTGATGTCGGCGCCGGACTGGCTGCCCTTGACGATGGCGCGGTTGGCGGCCTCGAACTCCTTGAGCAGGCCGTTCACCCGCTCGACGCCGAGCGCCATGTCGGCATCGGCCTGCTGGCGAACGGTGCGCACCGCCTCGCTGGCGGCGTTGAGGCTGCGGACCATCTCGGTCGCCTTGGTCAGCACGTTCTGCGCGAGCAGCGGATCGTCCGGTGTCACGCCATATTGCTGGAGGGCGTTGGTCAGCGCGCCGAGCTTGGCCGCCAGCGACTGGTCGAGCTCGGGGTCGTCGACCGTGGCTTCCAGCTGGTCGAGCGCATCGACGATCGCCTGCTGCCCGGAGGTGGTCGCCGTGGAGCCGAGCTTGGCCGCGAAGAGCACCGAGTCCATCGCCCGGCTGATCGAGGCGATCCTGACCGCCCCGCCATAGGTGGTCACCAGCGTGCCGGCCTTGCGGTTGTAGTTGGGGTCGTCGGCGCCGGCGACGTTGCGCGAGAGTACGGAGGTCTGCGTCGAGGTCGCGGTCAGGGAGGACTGCGCCACGTTCAGGGCGGATGACAGGCTCATGGCAGGGTCCCCGTCTCGCTTTCGGCTGCGCTCAGCGCTTCAGGTTGACCAGGACGTCGAGGATTTCCGAGCCGGTCTGGAAGACCTTCGAATTCGCCGTGTAGCTGCGCTGCGACTCGATCATCGCGGTCAGCTCGGTGGCGAGGTCGACATTGGACTGCTCGAGCGCGCCGGAGCGGATCGAGCCGAAGCTGCCGCTCTCGGGGAAACCGACGATGACGTCGCCCGACATGTTGTTGACGGAGTAGACATTGCCCGATTGCGGGGTCAGCTGGTCGACGCTCGGCACGGTGGCGAGCGGGATGCGGTAGGTCGCGCGCCGGGCGCCGTTCTCGAAGACGGCGTAGACGGTGCCGTCATCGGCGATGTCCACGCTCTCGACCGCGCTCGGCGCGTTGCCGTCGACGGCGAGTTCGAGCGCGGTCTCGCCGGTCGCGACCTGCGAGACCTGGCTGAAGTCGATCGTGGCGGTGGCGCCGCCGGGGATGGCGACGGTGAAATTCGCCGGCGCCGTGGTGAGCTGGCCGGTCGGCCCGAAGGCGAGTGCGACGTTGGCGAGCGGGCCGCCCGCATAGGGGAAGCCGCCGGCGGTCGCGCCCGCCTGGTCGAAGACCACCGCCTGCCAGGCGTCGGGCGCCGTGCCGGTCTTGGCCATGTAGACGTCGAGGAATTTCTTGTTGCCGAGATTGTCGTAGGCGACGATCGAGGCCTTGCTCGAATAGGTGCTGCCGGCGACGTTGTCGGAGGGCAGGGTGCCCGGCGCGATCACCGCCGCATTGGAATCGAGCACGCCCTTCAGCGTGCCGCTCACCGTCGGGTTGGCCTCATAGGCGACATTGGCGAGGTTGATGCGCTCCAGCCCGTCGAGGCTGTTGGCGACGACGGTCGGGTCGCCATTCTGGATCGGGTAGCCCATCAGGTAGAAGCCCGCCGAATTGACCAGCTCCTGGCTGCCGTTCTTCACGAAGGCGCCGGCACGGGTCATGTAGGGCGTGCCGCCGGCATCGG
Organism: Bosea sp. RAC05; assembly: GCF_001713455.1. Lineage (NCBI taxonomy): Bacteria > Pseudomonadati > Pseudomonadota > Alphaproteobacteria > Hyphomicrobiales > Alloboseaceae > Allobosea > Allobosea sp. RAC05. The sequence continues at coordinate 119,759 of NZ_CP016464.1, read as the reverse complement.
TGACGACGAAGAAGCCGTTGCCCTTGATGGCGAGGTCCGTCTTCGAGGTCGAGCCCATGATCAGGCCCTCGTCGGAGATCGCGTAGCGCGTCGTGGTCTCGACGCCGCCGGAATTGTATTCGCTGTGGTTCCCTTCGGAGATCAGCGATGAAAACTCGGTCGAGGCCCGCTTGTAGCCGACGGTGTTGACGTTCGCGATGTTGTCGCTGACCGCGCCCAGCTTGCTGCCCTGGGCGGCCATGCCGGATACGCCGGTGCGCATGATCCCGAAAATGCTCATCTGCCGATCTCCAAGCCAAGCTTTCGAGGCTCATCTGATCTGGAGTTGCTTGCCCGAAGCTTTCGCCGGACGGTGTCAGGATTTTTGATTCAATTTTGATAGAAACGTGTCGATGAATACGACCCGATTCGACTCCTTATACTATAGGCGGTCCGGCGTGCCGCGAGCCGCGGCCGGCGGCAGGCATGCGAGGTGCCGTTTGGTCAGCAAGAAGACGCGCGGGCGACATTGGTCTCAGGCGCGGTCGCGGCTAAATTTCGAAGGTTAAGGAACGGTGTATCCTTTTTCATAAATCCGTATAACGGTCTTTAATCGAGGTTTCCGCAGTATTTCATCTGCCGTCTCATCATGTCGATCTTGCATTGACCATGACGAAGACGATCCCTAGCGTCATGCTGCTTCCAGTTCTTTCGAGGGGGAGTTGTGCCGATGCTGGGGGGTATCCATGTATATCGTCATCGATGACCGGGTTCTCGTCACCGAAGGATATCAGTCTCTGTTTACGGGCGAGGGCGTTCCGGCGATCGGCTTCACCCCGTCGCGCTTCCAGGAATGGGTCGAGGATACCTCGGCCGATCATCTCAGCAGCGTCGAGGCGTTCCTGATCGGCGACTGTGCCGAGCGGTCGACCTTCCCGACGATGATCCGCCGCCGCTCGCAGGCGCCGGTGATCGCCATGAACGAGGCCTCCTCGCTCGAAAAGACGCTGGAGCTCTTCGCCGCCGGCGTCGACGACGTGGTCCGCAAGCCGGTGCATGTCCGCGAGATCCTGGCCCGGGTGAACGCGATGCAGCGCCGGGCCGAGAAGCGCCGCGCGACGGATGACGAGGTCACGATCGGCGAGATCAAGGTGCATTTCGACGGCAGCGACCCCGAGGTCGCCGGCGAACAGATGGCGCTGCCGCGCCGCGAGCGCCGCATCCTCGAATTCCTGATGCGCAACCGCGGGCGCTGGGTGACGAAGACCCAGGTCTTCAACGCCGTCTACGGCCTGTTCGATGCCGAGGTCGACGAGGCGGTCGTCGAGAGCCATGTCAGCAAGCTGCGCAAGAAACTGCGCGAGCGGCTCGGCTACGATCCGATCGAGTCCAAGCGCTATCTCGGCTACACGATCTCCTGACTTACACCCCGGCCGCAGGGCCGGGGCCGGCTTGGCCGCACGGTCCCGACAGTCTTCGTTTCGTCTTCGTCTCCCCCGGTTCCATCGAGACCAGCTTCACGCAAGTCAATCCTCCTAACGTCGTCTGGTCACGACAACGGAGGCTTCCGGTGGAGCCGATCCATCTCTTCGATCTCGCCGCCCAGCAGTCGCGCTGGCTCGCCGTTCGACAGAACGCCGTCTCGCAGAACATCGCGAATGCCAACACGCCGCGCTATACCGCGCGCGATGTCGAGCCCTTCGACGCAGTGGTGCGCAAGACCACGCTGTCGCTGGCGGCGACCGCGCCGAACCATATCAGCTCGACGCCGGCCGAGGCGCTGACGGCCCGGCCGCGCAAATCGGACAGCTGGTCGACCGTCCATTCCGGCAATTCGGTCAGCCTCGAGCAGGAAATGCTCAAGGCGGGCGAGATCAGCCGAAACCACGCCTTCACGACGAACATCGTGCGCAGCTTCCACCGGATGATGATGACCGCGATCAAGGGCTGATCAGCCCCGCGCAAGCATTCGCTGCTCGAATACTGTCCAGAGTGAGTACAAAGCCATGATCGACCCTCTCGACGCTTCGATGAAGATCGCCGGTGCCGGCCTCCAGGCCCAGTCGACGCGGGTGCGCGTCGTCTCTGAGAACCTGGCCAACGCCCAGGCCACCGGCACGACCCGCGGGGCCGATCCCTATCGGCGCAAGACCGTGACCTTCGAGAGCGCGATGAACCGGGCTCTCGGTGTCTCGCTCGTCAAGATCAAGGGCGTCGGCGTCGACAAGGCGCCCTTCCGCGTCGAGTTCGAGCCGAGCCATCCGGCCGCCGACGAGAAGGGCTACGTCAAGATGCCCAACGTCTCGCTGCTGCTCGAAATGGCCGACATGCGCGAGGCAAACCGCTCCTACGAGGCCAACCTGCAGATGATCAAGCAGGCGCGCTCGATGCAATCCATGACCATCGATCTTTTGAGGAACGGCTGATGCTCAACGCGATTTCCGCTCTCGCGCCCGCCGCGAGCCATCTCACCCAGGGCCTGTCGGGCCTCACCGGCGCCAGCCTGCGCCAGGGCGCGGCCACTGCTGCGGGCGCCGCCCAGCCCGGCGCCGATTTCGGCTCCGTCTTCGCCAATGTGGCGCAGAACTTCGTCGACAAGCTCGCCGAGGGTGAGAGCCAGGCGGTCGCCGGAATCCAGGGCAAGGCGGCCGTTCAGGACGTCGTCCAGGCGGTGATGTCGGCCGAGCAGTCGCTGCAGCTCGCCATGGCGATGCGCGACAAGGTCGTCGGCGCCTACCAAGAATTCATGCACATGGCGATCTGAGGACCGAAGCCGATGAAAGTCCTCGCCATCGCGGCCACCGGCATGAGCGCGCAGCAGCTCAATGTCGAGGTCATCGCCAACAACATCTCCAACATCAACACGACGTCGTTCAAGCGAGCGCGGCCGGAATTCACCGACCTGCTCTACCAGACCGAGCGTTCGCGCGGCGTGCCCAATCGCGGCGGCGACGGCTCGATTCCCGAGGGCGCTTCGCTCGGGCTCGGCGTGCGGGCGGCGGCGATCCGCAACCTGCACATCCAGGGCGCGATGACGCAGACCGGCAACCGGCTCGACCTCGCCATCGACGGGCGCGGCTGGTTCAAGGTCACGGCGCCCGAAGGCGAGACGCTCTATGCCCGCGCCGGCACCTTCAACACCAATGCCGATGGCGACATCGTCACGGCCGACGGCTATCTGCTCGATCCGGCGATCCGGGTCCCGGCCGATGCGGTCGACGTCACGGTCAACGAATCCGGGCTGGTGCTCGCCAAGATCCCCGGCGAGGTGCAGCCGCGCCAGCTCGGCCAGATCACGCTGGCGAATTTCGCCAACGATGCCGGGCTCGAGCCGCTCGGCGGCAACCTCTACCGCGAGACCGTGGCCTCGGGGCAGCCGACCGACGGCAACCCGACCGCGATCGGCTTCGGCAAGCTGCGCCAAGGCTATCTCGAGGCGTCGAACGTCGACCCGGTCAAGGAGATCACGGCGCTGATCGCGGCGCAGCGCGCCTATGAGATGAACGCCAAGGTCATCACCGCCGCCGACCAGATGGCCGGCACCGTCTCCAACGGCATCCGGTGAGGCGCACCATGGCCGGCCAGACACTCCGTCCGCAGGGCCTCGCCGCGGCCCTTCTCGCCGCCGCTCTCGGCCTGCTCGCGGCCGGCCCGGCCCAGGCCAACCCGGCGGCGGTGACGCTGCCGGTCCCGGCGGTCACGCTCTATCCGGGTGACGTCATCGCCGATGTGCATCTGGTCGATCGCGCCTTCCGGGTGGCGGGGCGGGTGGCGGTGGACAACCGGCTCGCTTTGGTCGGCAAGGTCGTGCGGCGCACGCTGCTGCCGGGCCAGCCGATCCCGCTCAACGCGGTCGACGATCCCAAGGTGGTGCGCCGCGGCGTGCCGACCCAGGTCGTGTTCCGCGAGAGTGACCTCGTCATCACCGGCATCGTCGAGCCGATGGCCTCGGCCTCGGTCAACGAGATGGTCAAGGCGCGCAATCCCGACACCGGGCTGATCGTGGTCGGCGTCGTCCAGGCGGACGGCACGATCCGCGTCGGGAGCGAATGATGACGCTCGCCTCGCGACTGATCGTCGGCCTCTGTGCGTTCGCCCTGGCGCTGAGCGGTGCCCTGCCGGCCCGCGCCTCGGTGCGGATCAAGGACATCGCCGGGCTGCAGGGCGTGCGCGACAACCAGCTCGTCGGCTACGGCCTCGTCATCGGCCTGCAGGGCACGGGCGACAGCGTGCGCAACTCGCCCTTCACCGGCCAGGCGCTGCAATCCATGCTCGACCGGCTCGGCGTCAATGTCCGCAATTCGGCGCTGCGCACGCGCAATGTCGCGGCGGTGATCGTGACGGCGGATCTGCCGGCCTTCGCCGGACGCGGCAGCCGCATCGACGTCTCCGTCGCCTCGATGGGGGACGCGACCTCGCTGCTCGGGGGGACGCTCGTCGTCACCTCGCTCCTGGCGGCGGACGGGCAGACCTATGCGCTGGCGCAGGGCCGCCTCAACGTGTCGGGCTTCTCCGCGCAGGGCGAGGCCGAGCGGCTGACGCAAGGGGTGACCACGGCCGCGCGCATTCCCGGCGGCGCGCTGGTCGAGCGCCAGATCCCCGACCAGCTCGCGACGCTGCATGTGCTGTCGCTCGAGCTGCGCAATCCTGATTTCGTCACGGCTGAGCGCGTCGCCGGCGCGATCAACGCCTTCACCCGCGAGCGCTACAAATCGACCGTCGCCTTCGCGCTCGACCACCGCACGATCAGCCTGACGCGGCCGCCGAACATGTCGACGGCGCGCTTCATCGCCGAGATCGAGCGGCTGACGCTGGAGCCGGATTCGCCTGCCCGCGTCGTCGTCGACGAGCGCACCGGCACGGTGGTGATCGGCCGCGACGTCAAGATCTCCACGGTCGCCGTCACCCATGGCAACCTGACGGTGCGCGTCACCGAGACGCCGATGGTCTCGCAGCCGGAGCCGCTGAGCAACGGCCAGACCGTGGTGGTGCCGCGCACGCAGATCGAGGCGCAGCAGGGCAATGGCCGGCTCGCCATCATCAACGGCGCCAACCTGCACACGCTGGTGCGCGGCCTCAACCAGATCGGGCTGAAGCCGGCGGGCATCATCGCGATCCTGCAGGCGATCAAGACCGCGGGCGCACTCCAGGCCGACCTCGTCGTCCAATAGTGCCGGGGGCGGGCGCCGGCCTCGTGCCGCGCCAGCCCCGCGAAAGCGCCGCCCGCTAGAACCCAATCGTCGACCATCGAGCCGAGGGGCGCCATGCCGTCGAAGCCTTTCCCCATCCTGTTCCTGCTGCCGGTGCTGCTGCTGTCCGCCGGTTCCGAAGCCGGCGCGGCCCCGACCCAGACGCCGCCTGCAGCCGCCCCGGCCGCCCTGACCTCGGATGCGGCGAGCTATTGCGCCGCGATCCGCGATCCGGCGGCCGAGGCCCGCTTCGCCTGGCAGGCGAATGCGCTGAAGGGGCTTGAGGCGAAGCTCGCCGAGACGCTCAAGAAGCTCGAGGAGCGCAAGGCCGAGCTGCAGATGCTGACCGACCAGCGCGCCGCCGAGGTGAAGCAGGCCGAGGCCCGCATGACCGACATCTTCGCGCGGATGCGCCCGGATGCCGCCGCGCTCCAGCTCTCGGCGATGGATCAGGGCGTGGCGGTGGCCGTGCTCAGCAAGCTGCCTGCCCGGGCCGCCAGCGCCGTCCTCAACGAGATGGAGGCCTCGCGGGCCGCCCAGCTCGCCGAGGTGATGGGCGGCCGGCGCGCCCTTTCGATGACGCCCCCAACCGGAGTTCAGACCCGATGAAGCCTTTCCTCCTGGTGGCCTGTGCCGTCACCCTCGCCGGCTGCGGCACCGACATGGCCGAACTCAACCGCGAACCCGTGATGTCGCGTGTCGGCAGCGGCCTCGCCGTCCAGCGCGACGCGATCCCGCTCGGCACGCCGACGGGGCGCGGCGTCGATGTCGCCTTCAACTCGATCTACACCCGCCAGAGCGAGGATCTCTTCCGCGACACGCGCGCCATGAGGACGGGCGACGTCGTCACGGTGAAGATCTCGATCAACGACAAGGCCAAGCTCGACAACAAGTCGGACCGCTCGCGCAATTCCGCCGCCAAATACGGCCTCGGCTTCCTCGCGAACTTCAACGGCGCCTCGGGCGATGCGTCTGCGAGCGCCAATGCCAGCTCCGACACCTCCTCGCGCGGCCGGGGCCTGACCGACCGTTCCGAAGAGGTCGAGATGTCGGTCGCCGCCGTGGTCACCGAGATCCTGCCCAACGGCAATCTCGTCATCAACGGCTCGCAGGAGGTGCGCGTGAACTACGACATGCGCGTGCTCAACGTCACCGGCATCGTGCGCCCGCGCGACATCACCGGCAACAACGTCGTCTCCTACGAGAAGATCGCCGAGGCGCGGATCTCCTATGGCGGGCGCGGCCGCGGCATGGAGGTGCAGCAGCCGGCCTGGGGCCAGCAGCTCGTCGACAAGGTCACCCCCTTCTGATGGCGCGCTCCCTGCCCAGGCTGCCCGGCCCGCGCCGGGGTCGACGGGTCGCGCCTCGGGCGCTGCTCGCGGCGGCGCCGGTCGTGATCCTGACCGCGCTGGCGGCGGCGGCCGGTGCGCTCTGGGGCTTCCGCGTCGTCGGCATGGTCGAGAGCACGGTGATGAAGCGGATGGAGGCGGCGACGCCCGATCTCGCGGTCAGCCCGCAGATGACCGGCACGCTGGTGATGAAGAAGCTGCCCCCGATCGTCACCAATCTCGCGGCCCCGGCCAACACCTGGGTGCGGCTGGAGGCGGCGGTGCTGCTCGAACAGAAGGCGGCGCTGGGCGCCGACCCACTGGTCGGCGCCATCACCGAGGACATCCTCGGCTTCCTGCGCAGCGTCACCGCGCAGCAGATGGAAGGGGCGGCCGGCCTGCGCAACCTGCGCGAGGACCTGACGGAGCGCGTCGCGATCCGTTCCAAGGGCGTCGTGCGCGACATCGTCATCGAAACGCTGGTGGTTCAGTGACCCGGATCGTCGCGGTACTCTTGACCCTGCTTGCCGGCACGGCCGCCGTGCAGGCGCAGTCCTTCGGGCTCGACGGCCTGCTGCCGCAGGGCGGCGCCTCGGCCTCGGGCCGCATCGTCCAGATCGTGGCACTGCTGACGGTGCTCTCGGTCGCACCGGGGCTCCTGATGATGGTCACGAGCTTCAGTCGCTTCGTGATCGCCCTGTCCTTCCTGCGCTCAGGGCTCGGCCTGCAATCCACGCCGGCCAATCTGATCCTGGTCAGCCTGGCGCTGTTCATGACCTTCTTCGTGATGGCGCCGACCTTCGACAAGGCCTGGCAGGAGGGCGTGCTGCCGCTGGTCGAGAACCGGATCGGCGAGGCCGAGGCCTATGCGAAGATCACGGCGCCGTTCCGCGATTTCATGCTGGCGCAGACGCGGCCGCAGGATCTGCGCCTCTTCGCCGATCTCGCGCCGGAGAGCATCCGGCCGCAGGACCCGGCACAGGCGGTCGATCTGCGGGTGCTGATCCCGTCCTTCATGATCTCGGAATTGCGACGCGCCTTCGAGATCGGCTTGCTGATCGCGCTGCCCTTCCTGGTGATCGACATGATCGTGGCGACGATCGTGATGTCGATGGGCATGATGATGCTGCCGCCCACCGTGATCTCGCTGCCCTTCAAGGTGATCTTCTTCGTCCTGATCGACGGCTGGAACCTGCTGATCGGCGGGCTGGTGCGGTCGTTCAGTTAGCGACGCACGGCATCATGTCCCGGCTCGGAATCTCGCTGTCATCCCGGAGCTGCGCCGCATTGCGGCTTGTCCGGGATGACGCGCGCAGGGGTGAGCGGGTGCGTCGTTCGGCTCCCCTCAGGCCCATTCGCCCTTGCGGAACACGGGTACGCGGCGGCCGTCGGCGTGGACGCCGTCGATGTCGACGAGGTTCGAGCCGATCATCCAGTCGATGTGGATGAAGCTCTTGTTGCCGCCCTGGGCGGCCACCTGCTCGGGGGTGAGCTTGCCGCCGTCGAGGAAGCACTTCGAATAGCACTGGCCGAGCGCGATGTGGCAGGAGGCGTTCTCGTCGAAGAGCGTGTTCAGGAACAGGATGCCGCTCTTCGAGATCGGGGAGGAGTGCGGCACCAGCGCCACCTCGCCGAGGCGCCGCGCGCCCTCGTCGGTGTCGAGCACCTTGGCGAGCACATCGGCACCGCGGCTCGCCTTCGACTCGACGATCCGGCCGCCTTCGAAGCGGACCTGGATCTCGTCGATCAGCGAGCCCTGATAGGAGAGCGGCTTGGTCGAGGAGACGTGCCCCTCCACCCGCAGCGCATGCGGCGTGGTGAAGACCTCCTCGGTCGGGATGTTGGGATTGCAGGTCACGCCGTTCTTGGCGGTCGAGGCGCCGCCCTGCCATTCATGGCCGTCGGCGAGGCCGACGGTCAGATCGGTGCCCGGCCCGGTGAAATGCAGGGCGTGGAAGCGCTGGCCGTTGAGCCATTGCGTGCGGCTGCGCAGCGTCGCGTTATGCGCGGCCCAGGCGGCGACGGGGTCCCCGTCCGCGACGCGCGAGGCGGCGAAGATCGCATCCGCGAGCTTGCCGACCGCCACCTCCTCGGCGTCGCCGGGGAAGACGCGCCGGGCCCAGGCGGCCGTCGGATAGGCCAGGATGTTCCAGTTGATGTCGAAGCCGGCGATCTTCTCCAGCGCCGGCTGATAGGCGACCGAGTTCGCCTTGCTGGCGCGCGAGACCTTGGCCGGGTCCTGCTCCGCCATCATCATCGGGTCGTCGCCGACGATGGCGAGCCGCGCGGTGTTGTTGGCGAAGGCCTTGGCGACGCCCTCGTGCAGCCAGCCGGCCGCGCGGTCGAAGCTCGCATCATTGGCATGGCGGTAGCGCGCCAGCGTCACCTCCTCGTCGGAGAGGATCGGCGTCACCAGTCCGGCACCGGCCTTGTAGGCGTGCTCGGCGATCTTTCGGACCAGCGGAAGCGCCGTGACGGGGGCGGTGAGAAACAGGTCCTGTCCCGGCTGCAGGTTCAGCCCGACGCGCACGGCGGCCTGGGCCAGCCGGTCGAGCTTGTCGGGGTCGATCGAAACGGGGAGGCCGCGCTGATGAATGGTCATGGGGACGCCTGGTCTGGTGATGTCGGGCGAATCTAGTGCAGGGCTGCGCATCCGCCAATGGACCGGCCCGCCCCGTAGATGCAGGATGGCGCCGCACCGCGCCCGCGTCGACGACCCAGAGATCCCGATGTTCCTGCTCAACACCCATCCCGACCATCGCAAGCCGCTCCTGCCGGAGGATGCCGAGGTCCTCGGCGCCGCGGGCGCCCTCTTGGTCGAGGCCCAGCTCCGCCACCGGGCGAACTACGCCGTGACGCCGCTGCACGACCTGCCGGGCCTGGCGGCGCAGCTCGGCGTGGGCGCGATCCAGGTCAAGGACGAGGGGCACCGGCTCGGTCTCGGCAGCTTCAAGGCGCTGGGCGGCTCCTATGTCGTGGTCAGGCTCGTGCTGGAGGAGGCGGCGCGCCGGCTCGGGCGGCCCGTCGAGATCGCCGAGCTGCAGACGCCGGCGGTGAGGGAGGTCGCGGCCTCGCTGACCTTCTCCTGCGCCACCGACGGCAATCACGGCCGCTCGGTCGCGCAGGGCGCGCAACTCGTCGGGGCGCGGGCCGCGATCTTCGTCCATTCCGGTGTCAGCGAGGAGCGCATCGCGGCGATTGCCCGCTTCGGCGCAACGATGATCCGGGCCGAGGGCACCTATGACGATTCGGTCGCGGAGGCCGCGCGCGTCTCGGCCGAGAAGGGCTGGACGGTGGTCTCCGACACCTCCTGGCCGGGCTATGAGCGGATCCCGGGGCTCGTCATGCAGGGCTATACGGCGCTCGTCGCGGAGTCGCTGCGCCAGATGGCGCAGCCGCCGACGCATGTCTTCGTGCAGGTCGGCGTCGGCGGCATCGCCGCGGCGGTGGCGGCGCATTTCGCGCTGGTGCTGGGCGAGGCACGGCCGGTTTTCGTCGCGGTCGATCCGGCGCGGGCGGCCTGCATGTTCGCCAGCGCGCAGGCGGGAGCGCCGGTGAAGGCGGATGTCGGCGAGCCGACGGTGATGGCGATGCTCGACTGCTACGAGCCCTCGCTCGTCGCCTGGCGCATCCTGTCGCGGGTGGCCGACGCCTTCATGACCGTCGAGGACGAGGATGCGGTCGCGGTGATGAACCGGCTGGCGCGGCCGGTCGGCCATGACCCCGTCGTCGTCGCGGGCGAGAGCGGCGGGGCGGGGCTCGCCGGGCTGATCCGCGCGGCCGGCGATCCGGCGGTGCGGGCGCAGCTGCAGCTCGACGCGACCTCGCGCGTCTTCGTCGTCAACACCGAGGGCGCGACCGACCCGGCGCGCTATGCCGAACTCGTCCACGGCAAGGCCGCCTGAGATTTTCCCTCCGGAGGCGGCCTGACTCAGCCGGCATGCCCTGCCGGCATGGCGCCCGCACGATCGGCGCACGGGGCGGCGCCAGCGCCTCTGGCCTAAGCTCCCGCCGCTCGCCGGCCGGATTGGCGGGCGCAGCCTGGCCTTCGAGGGGAATTCACAGATGACCGTTGCCGCAGAGGTGCCCTACCGCACGCAGAACTGGACGCTCGCCAAGCCGATGGCGAGCGGGCGCAACGGCGTCGTGGTCTCGCAGAACCGCGAGGCGGCGGAAGCCGGCGCCGCGATCCTGGAGGCCGGCGGCAATGCGGCCGATGCGGCGGTGGCGGCCTGTATCGCGCTGGCTGCGGTCGAGCCCTGGAACAGCGGGCTCGGCGGCATCGGCTTTGCGGTCGTGCTCAAGGCCAACGAGACCACGGCGAAGGTCGTCGATTTCGGCCCCGTCGCGCCGCGGCGCGCCGATCCGTCGTCCTACCCGCTGACCGGCGCGATGAAGAACGACCTCTTCACCTGGCCCGAGGTGGTGGGTGACGTGAACATCCATGGTCCGCTCTCCTTCGTGATCCCGTCCTCCGTCGCCGGCTATGCCAAGCTGAAGGAGAGCTTCGGGACGGCGATGCCCGTCGCCGACCTGCTGGCGCCGGCGATCGCGCTCGCCAGGCGCGGGCTGGCCCAGGACTGGTACACGACGCTGAAGGTCGCCTCCTCGGCTTCGGTGCTGCGGCTCTACGCGGAGAGCGCGCGGATCTATCTGCCGGGCGGCCTGCCGCCGGTGCCGCCCTATCAGGGCAAGCCCGGTTTCTTCCGTCTCGGCAACCTTGCCTCGACGCTCGAGCGGCTGGCCTCGGCCGGGCTCGACGATTTCTACACGGGCGAGATCGCCCGCCGGCTCGTCGCCGACATCAAGGCGCTGGGCGGGGTCGTCGATGCGGAGGATCTCGCCGGCTGCCGGGCGATCGTGCGGGATGCGCCGACGATCGACTGGCGCGGCACCCATCTCGTCCACACCGCCGGCGGGCTGACGGCTGCGCCGACGCTGGAAGCGGTGGTCGAGGGCATGGATGCGACGCGGCCCGGCGCTGAGGGGCCGGATGCGGCCTGGTTCGCCAGCCTGTCGCGGGTCATGCGCGAGGCCTATGCCAGCCGGCTCGAAGGGCTGGGTGCGGCGAAGGCGGCGACCGAGCCCGGCGACACCTGCACCACCCATCTCACGGTGGTCGATGGCGAGGGCACGCTGGTCACGGTGACGACGACGCTGCTCTCCTCGATGGGCAGCCGCGTCGTGCTGCCCGACACCGGCGTGCTGATGAACAACGGCATGATGTGGTTCGATCCGCGCCCCGGCAGCGCCAATGCGATCGCGCCCGGCGCCCGGCCGCTCTGCAACATGTGCCCGGTGATCGTGACCCCGAAGACGGGTTCCGGCCCGCGCTTTGCCGGCGGCGCCTCGGGCGGGCGGCGGATTCTCGCCAGCGTCTACCAGATGCTCGCCTGGACGGTGGATTTCGGCATGGGGCTGGAGGAAGCCGCGCATCGGCCGCGCATCGACGTCTCTGGTCCGGACCAGACCAGCGCCGATCTGCGCCTGCCGGCCGACACGCTGGCGGCGCTGGAGGCGGCCGGGCCGGTGGTCGTGGTCGAGCACGGCGTGCTGCCGATCAACTTCGCCTGCCCCAACCTGATCCGCGTCGATGCGGAGGGCGCGCAAGGCATCAGCGACGTGATCTCGCCCTGGTCGGCGGCGGTGGCGGCGAAGGGGTAGCGGGAGAGCGCTATCCCGTCATGCTCGCCCTTGTGGCGAGCATCCACGTCTTGAACACCGCCCTCAAGCAGGGAAGACGGGGATGGTCGGCACAAGGCCGACCATGACGGCGAACGCGCTTCGTGGGCCCGTCACACCCGCTTCAGACCCCAGGGATAGGGCGCCGAGCCCTTCTGCATGCCGGTCAGGGTCTTGCGGTAGGCGGTGCGGATCATGAAGACGCCGAGCGGGATCGTCGCGGTGTCCTCCAGCGCGAGACGGCCGAGCGCGGCGGCAGCCTTCTTCTGGGCGGCCTCGTCGGGCGCATAGAGCCATTCTTCCGCGAGCGCCTCGGCCTTGGCGCTGTCGTACCAGCCGAACCAGCCCTTGGCGCCCTGGCCGCGCACCAGATAGGACAGGGCCGGATTGCTCCACCCCATCGCCGAGCCGGTGGTGTGGAAGATGCTCCAGCCGCCCTTCTCCACCGGCTCGCGGCTGTTGCGGCGCTGGATCACCGTGCCCCAGTCGCTGGCGACGAAGTCGACGTTCATGCCGATGCTCTTGAGCAGTTCGTAGGTGACGTCGCCGAGCGGGCCGATGTCGGGGAAGTCGGTCGGGCTGATGATGACGACCTTCTCGCCGTTGTAGCCGGAGTCCTTCAGCGCGGCCTTCGCCTTCTCGATGCTCTGGGGCATCAGGTCTTCCTGCTCGCCGTCGTAATAGGGCGTGCCGCGGAACCAGAGATTGCGCGAGGTCTTCCAGATCGAGGTGTCGTCGCCCTGGGTGGCGCGCATGTAGTCTTCCTGGTTGACCGCCAGGCGGACGGCGGCGCGGACCTTCGGATTGTTGAAGGGCGGCTGCAGGTGGTTCAGCCGCATGATCGCGCCGCGGCCGGATTCGTCGGTGACCTCGCGGGTGATGTCGGCGCTCTTGGCGAGCATCGGCTGGAGATCGCTGAGGGGGCGCTCCCACCAGTCGACCTCGCCCTTGATCAGGGCGTTCGCCGCCGTCGCCGGATCGGGCAGGATCTGCCACTCGACGCGCTTGAAGTTGGCGACCTTGCCACCGGCATTGCGGCTGGGCGGTTCGCTGCGGGGCTTGTAGGCCTCGAACTTCTCATAGGCGACCTTGCTGCCCGAGACGTATTCGGCCGGCAGGAAACGATAGGGGCCCGACCCGACGACCTCGGTGATCTGCTTGGTCGCCTCGGTGGTGGCCAGGCGCTCGGGCATGACGAAGAGCGGCGAATCCGCCTTGGCCAGCACGTCCAGCATCATCGGGAAGGCCCGCGTCAGCTTGATCTCGAAGGTCCGATCATCGATCGCGGCCGAGGATTCGATCACCTTCGCCAGGAGCTGGCCGTAAGGATCGCGCTGGACCCAGCGCTTCAGGCTCTGCAGGCAGTCGGCCGGTTTGACCGCGGCGCCGTCATGGAAGGAAAGCCCGTCGCGCAGCTTGAAGCGCCAGCTCTTGCCGTCGGGCGCAACCTCGTGGCTCTCGACCATCTGCGGCTGCGGCTTGCCGGCGAGATCGAGCCCGTAGAGCGTGTCATAGACATAGTAGCCGTGGTTGCTGGTCACGGTCGCCGTCGTCCAGACCGGGTCGAGCGCCGTCAGGTTGGCCTGCGGCACGAATTTCAGCGTGGTCGCCGACTGGGCCGCGGCGCGGCCGATGGCGGCGGGACCGGCGAGCGTCAGGGCGGTCGCGCCCTTCAGAAATGTGCGGCGTTTCATGGAAGGTCCCCGTGTGATCGATCGTGCCGGCATCGGACGCCCGCGTCGCGATGCCTGTCTTGGACGTTCCTGCCCCGGGCCGGGGCAGGCGCTCTCGCGGTGAGATGGCGGCTCAGTCGAAGCCGAGGAAGCCGGGCGTGTCGGCGATTCGCGGGCCGGCGGCGAGTTTCGCGATGTCGGGCACGGGGCGCGCCGTCAGCGTGTCGCCGGCGAGCGCCGCCTCGAGCGCGGCGGCCACGGCCAGCACCTTGGCATCGCCGCCGCGCGGGCCGACGATCTGCAGGCCGAATGGCATGCCGGCATCATCGAGCCCGACCGGCAGCGAGATCGCCGGGTGGCCGACGGTGGTGGCGGCATAGGCCAGCGCCAGCCAGTGGAAATAGGTTCGCGTCGGCTGGCCGTCGATCTCGGCCGGGTAGAGCTCCGACCAGGGCCGCGGGCTCAGCGTCACGGCCGGCGACAGGATGACGTCGTAATCTTCGAAAAAGCCCTGCCAGCGCTGGTAGATCGCGGTCTGCTGCTTGAGAGCGCGGGTGATGTCGAGCGCGCCGTAGCGCAGGCCCTCCTCGACATTGACGCGGACATTGGGGCCGACCATCTCGGGCGTGTCGCGGACTTTTTCGTACATGCCGGCGAGGAACGCGAGCGAGCGCAGCACCTCGAAGGTCTCGTCCATGCCGGCGCAGTCCGGCGTCGCCTGCTCGGTCGCGGCGAAGAGCGAGGAAAAGGCGCCAACCTTGTCGGCGAAGACCTTGCGGATGTGCTTCTCGGTCGGCGCGAAGCCGAAATCGGGCGTGATCGCGACCTTGAGCGAGGCGAGGTCGATCATGGCGGGCCTGGCGAAATCCTCAGGCCGGCGGATCGTCTGGCCGTGGATCGTGGTCGCCAACGGGTCGGCGGCGTCGTCGCCGACCATGGTCGAGAGCAGCAGGCAGAGATCGGGGACGGTGCGCGCCATCGGCCCCAGCACGGGCAGCGGGTTCCAGCCGATCGGCCGCTTTTCGCTGGGCACCAGCCCGGGTGTCGGGCGGAAGCCGACGATGCCGTTGAAGGCGGCGGGATTGCGCAGCGAGCCGCCGGTGTCCGAGCCGGTCGCGATCGGCACCATGCCGGTGGCGAGCGCGACACCCGAGCCGCCCGAGGAACCGGCGGCGGATTTCGTCGGGTCGAAGGGGTTGCCGGTCGCGCCATAGACGGCGTTGCGGGTGTTGGCGCCCGCGCCCCATTCAGGCGTGTTGGTCTTGCCCAGCACGATCGCGCCGGCCGCGCGGGTCTTGGCGACGATCAGCTGGTCCTCGTCGGGCACGTGGTCGCGGTAGAGCTGGCTGCCATAGGTGGTGCGCAGGCCGGCGACGTTCTCGAGATCCTTCACGCCGATCGGCAGGCCGTGCAGGGCGGGCAGCGCTTCGCCGCGCATGGTGGCCGCATCGGCCGCCTTGGCGGCGGCGCGGGCGCGCTCGTCGTCGCGGGCGACCATGGCGTTGACGGCGGGATCGACGGCGTCGATGCGGGTGATGCAGCTTTCGAGCAGTTCGCTCGCGGAGAGCTTCTTGGCGCCGATGAGGGCACGCGCCTCGACGGCGCTGAGGTCGCAGGGATTGGTCAAGTGGTCAGGCCTCTCGTTGAGGACCGCGCGACGCAAGAGGCGTGCCTGGGGTCCGGCGAGGGGCACTCTAGGCGAAAGGCGGGAGGCGTGAAGTGCTGTTGGCGCGGATGTGGATCGCGTCAGCCGGCCCCGCCCGCGGCGAGTCCGAGATAGAGCGCTGCTCCCAGCACGGCGACGAAGGCGGCGGCCAGCAGTTCCAGAACCGCAAGCGTGCGCGCCGCGCGCAGAGAGCCTCCCCCGGCGAGTTTCAGCGCGGCGAATTTGAAGAAGACGGCGAGCGCGGCGAGCGCCCCCGTCGTCAGGGCGGTGCCGAGCGCCATGGCGAAGGCGGCGGCGATGCCGGCCCAGAACAAGCCGGCGGAGGCGGCGAAGACGAGGATGATGATGGCGCCGGCGCAGGGCCGCAGCCCCGCCGCGACGACGACGCCGGCCATCTCGCGCCAGGTCCGCAGGCGGGCGATCTCGTCGGGCGTGGGCATGTGGATGTGGTCGCAGGCGGGATCATGCGCCTGCGCGCCGCGGCCGAGCGTCAGCAGCGCGCCCGCCTTGCGCCAGAGCACCCATGTGCCGACGAGGGCGACGAGGGCGAAGCTTGCGCGCTCCACCCAGTCGGTGGCGACCGCCATCGTCTGTGCCGTCTGCCGCAGGGCGATGGTGAGGGTGCCGACCAGTGCGATCGCGACCAGCGCCTGCAGGATCGCCGCGGAGAAGCTCAGGCCCAGCCCGCGCCGCAGTCTGCGGTCGTCGGCGACGATGTAGCCCGAGATCACCGCCTTGCCATGGCCGGGGCCTGCGGCGTGAAACACGCCATAGCCGAAGGCGAGGCCGAGCAGGCCCCAGATCGCGGAGGAACTCGCCGCCACCGCCTTCAGCGCGGCGGTGAGGTCCTTGTAGAAGGCCGACTGCCAGGCGAGGATCATGCCGCCGAGTCCGGTCGTGGCGGGCGGCGCCTCGCGCGGCAGGGGCACGCCGAAGGGGTTGCGCGGCGGCGGTGGCGGCGGCGGGCTCCAGGCGGAGAGGAGCGCTGCGAGCAGGGCCAGACCTCCTGCGACGACCGCCAGCGCCAGCGCCATCAGGATCAGGCGGCGGGACAAAGCGGGCCAGCGCATCTCAAAGAGGTGTGGGGTGTTCAGCGACATCGTCGCGTCACGGGCAGGCGACGAGCGCGCGGGTCGTCACCTGCAACCCGCTCGTGTCGGGCGTGGCGGTGATGTCCTCCTGGGCCAGCTTCTGCTGGATCACGGGATCGAGCTTGGGCGGGCGGGCGACCCGCACGATGCAGCCCTTCGGCGCGTCGCGGGTGATCACGGCGTCGGGCGCATCGACGATGTCGAAGGCGACGAAATAGGTCGGATCGCCGATCTCGATGCCGAAGGAGCGGCTGGCATGGGCCGGCGTCTTCAGCGGCAGCGTGTAGGTCAGGGTCAGGATCCTGTTGTCGAAGACGAGGCCCGCGCCGGTCGGCGTGCCGAATTCCTGCGGCTTGCCGTTGGCCTTGACCGTGGTGAAGAACCCGACATCCGGCAGGGATTCGACATTGACCTTGGCGAGTTCCGCCAGTTCGTCCGGCGTCAGCTTGCCGTCGCCGTTCTTGTCCAGCCCCTGCGTGATATAGGCCGAATAGGCCTCGTCGAAGCTCCAGATGTGCTTGAGCGCGCGCACCGTGCCGTCGGGCGCGTAGAGGATCTCGGCGCGCGCGGTGACGAAGACATGCGGATGCGCCGATGCGGTGCTGGCGAGGCCGAGTCCGGTGGCCAGGGCGAGCAGGGCGGCGGAAGCGGGGCGGCGTGCCACGGGCGATGTCCTCGGCATGGGCGCACGCTGGCGCAGCATGGTTAACGAAGCGTGAATGGGGCCTGGGCGCGCGGGCGCCGCGCGTCAATCGAAATCGCCGACAAAGGCGGCCGAATCGCGGCGGTGCCGTGCTTGAGTTCGGCGCCGGCGAAGGCCCATAGTGAGCCGGCGGCCGGCCTGCGGCGCGCCGAGGAGACCCGTCTGTCGTGATCCCGCCCGAGGAGTTGCGGCGCATCGCCGCCTGGTCGCGCGACCTGCGCGAGGAGGAGTTCGAGGAGGCGCGGCGCGGCATCTCGTTTCGCAGCTATGGCAAGGGCGCCCATATCTGCCATGTCGGCGACCGGCTCGAGGCCTGGACCGGCGTCGCCGACGGGCTGGTGAAGATGTCGACGACCTCGAAGACGGGCAAGTCGGCGACGCTGGCGGGCATGAGGGCGGGGGCCTGGTTCGGCGAAGGCACCGTCATCAAGGGCGAGTTGCGGCGCTATGAGCTGGTGGCGCTGCGCGAGACCAAGCTCGCCCTGATGCGACGCCAGACCTTCCTGTGGCTGTTCGAGCATTCCGCCGCCTTCAACCGCTTCCTGGTGCACCAGTTCAACGAGCGCCTGGCCCAGTTCATCGCGCTGGCGGAGACCGAGCGGACGCTCGATTCGACCGGACGGCTGGCGCGCAACCTCGCCTGGCTGTTCAACCCGACGCTCTATCCCGACGAGGGCCGCACGCTGGAGGTCAGCCAGGAGGAACTCGGCCTGCTCGCCGGCATGTCGCGCCAGATCGCCAATCAGGGGCTCTCCAAGCTCGCCTCGCTGGGCCTGCTCGAGGTCGGCCATGGCAGCGTAACGATCCTCGATGTGGCGGGACTGGCGCGTTACGAAGGGTAAACCACCGGAAGCCTGCCTGAAAGCAAAGTCGTTCTGCGGCCGAGAAACAGGCGGCGTGCTGCGGAATCCGCTCCGACAACAGCACAAAGTTGGGAGAGCGGTGAGTCATCTTCCCCGCGGGCAGAGCGACTGCCCTGGAGAGGGTTCACCATGAAAATCGCCTTCGCAGCCTTGCTCGCCTGTGCGGCCACCGCCCTGGCGCCCGCCGCCAACGCCCAGACCCCGCTGCTCACGACCGTGAAGAATCGCGGCCATCTGGTCTGCGGCGTCAGCCCCGGCCTCGCCGGCTTCGGTCTGCCGGATGCGCAGGGACAATGGGCCGGCCTCGACGTCGACCTGTGCCGCGGCATCGCCGCCGCGGTCTTCGACGACCCCATGAAGGTCAAGTTCACGCCGCTCTCGTCGAAGGACCGTTTCACGGCGCTGCAGTCCGGCGAAGTCGACCTGCTGTCGCGCACCAGCACCTGGACGATGGCGCGCGACACCTCGCTCGGCCTGAGCTTCGCGGGCGTCAACTATTATGACGGCCAGGCCTTCCTGGTGAAGAAGACGCTCGGCGTCGACAGCGCGCTCAAGCTCAACGGCGCCTCGATCTGCCTGCAGCAGGGCACGACGACGGAGCTCAACGTCGCCGACTATTTCCGCAAGAACGGCATCAAGTACGAGCCGGTGACCTTCGACAAGGGCGACGAGGCGATCACGGCCTTCCAGTCCGGCCGCTGTGATGCGCTGACCGACGATTCCTCGGCGCTCTATGCGCTCCGTCTCAAGCTGGTGAAGCCCGACGAGGCGATCGTCCTGCCCGAGATCATCTCGAAGGAACCGCTCGGCCCGGTCGTGCGCAGCAGCGACATGCCGTGGTTCAACCTGGTCAAGTGGGTGCATTTCGCCATGCTGAACGCCGAGGAGCTCGGCGTGACCCAGGCCAATGTCGAGCAGCAGAAGTCCTCGACCAATCCGGAGATCCGGCGCCTGCTCGGCGTCGAGGGCAAGTTCGGCGAAGCGATCGGCCTGACGCCGGACTGGGCCTACCGGATCGTCAAGCATGTCGGCAATTATGGCGAGGCGTTCGAGCGCAATGTCGGTGCTGGCTCGGTGCTGAAGATCGCCCGCGGCAAGAACGACCTCTGGACCAAGGGCGGCCTGCAGTACGCCCCGCCGATCCGCTGATCCACAGCCCGCGGGAAACCACCCCGTCAGCGCGGCCGCGCCGGTTCCCACCGGCGCGGTCTTTTCGTTCGTGATGGACCGGACATCGGCGCTGGAAGTGGGGCTTGGGGGCAGGCGGGGGGGCCATGGGCCGCCCGGTCGAGCGCTCGCTGCGCATCGGAAAACACTACTCCAAGACAATAGCGACCAAAACGCGAGTCGTCTGTCAAGCCTCCCCTTGCAAAGCTCATGCGTCACTGCGAGGCTTGCATCCAACGACGAGGCCGAAAGCGGCCCGAACGAAGGCTGGTGCGATGTACGCCGGCCTGCTCAGGGTGGAGACGGACGATGGCAAGCGCGAGCGCCGGCCAGGCGGATACCTTTCCGAAATTGCTGCTGCGCAATGCGCGCGAGCGGGGCGGGCGCGTCGCGTTCCGCCACAAGGATCTCGGCATCTGGCAGTCCTGGAACTGGGCTGAAGTGACCGAGCAGGTGCGCGGCTTCGCGCGGGGCCTGCAGACGCTCGGGCTCAAGCGCGGCGAGAAGGTCGCGATCGTCGGCTACAACCGGCCGCGGCTCTACTGGGCGATGGCGGCGGCGCAATGGCTCGGCGCCGTGCCGGTGCCGGTTTATGCCGACAGCGTCGCCGACGAGATGGCCTATGTTCTCGACCATGCCGAGGCCGCCTTCGCCGTGGTGCAGGACCAGGAACAGGTCGACAAGATCCTCTCCATCGCCGAGCGCCTGCCGAGCCTGCGGCACATGCTCTATGACGAGCCCCGGGGCCTGCGCGACTACGACCACGGCACGCTGCACCCGATCGACGAGGTCATCGCCGGCGGGCTGAAGGACCTCGCCGGGACCGCCGAGGCGACCACCGCCCTCGAGCGCGAGATGCAGGCGGGCTCGGGCGCCGATCTCGGCATCATCCTCTACACCTCCGGCACGACCGGGCGCCCCAAGGGCGTGATGCTCAGCCACACCAACGTGATCGCGGCGGCCGAGATCGGCTGCCAGTTCGACGGGCTGAACGAGAGCGACGAGATCATCGCCTATCTGCCGATCGCCTGGGTCGGCGACCACATCTTCTCCTATGCGCAGGCGATCGTCGCCGGCTTCTGCGTCAACTGTCCGGAAGGGCCGGAGACGGTGATCGAGGATCGCCGCGAGGTCGGCACCACCTATGCCTTCGCGCCGCCGCGCGTCTTCGAGACCATGCTGACCCTGACCATGGTGCGGATGGAGGATGCCGGCGCGCTGAAGCGGAAGATGTTCCACTACTTCCTCGGCGTGGCCAAGGAGCATGGCGAGAAGATCCTCAACGGCGAGAGCGTGCCGCTGGGGGCCCGGCTGCTCTACGGGCTCGGCGACGTGCTGGTCTACGGCCCCCTGCGCAACCGCTTCGGCCTGACCCGGATCAAGGTCGGCTATACGGCGGGCGAGGCGATCGGCCCCGAGCTGTTCCGGTTCTATCGCTCGATCGGCGTCAACCTGAAGCAGCTCTACGGACAGACGGAAGCCGGCGTCTACATCACCATGCAGCCCAATGGCGAGATTCGCGCCGACACGGTCGGGCGGCCGGCGCCGCTGGTCGAGATCCGGATCGACGACAATGGCGAGGTGCTCTACCGCTCGCCGTCGATCTTCGGCGGCTACTACAAGGACCCCGAGAAGACCGCCGAGACGATGACGGCGGACGGCTATGTCCGCTCCGGCGATGCCGGCTTCTTCGACGAGGAAGGCCACCTCAAGATCATCGACCGGGCCAAGGACGTCGGCAAGCTCCGCACCGGCGAGCTGTTCCCGCCGAAATACATCGAGAACAAGCTGAAGTTCTTCCCCAACATCAAGGAGGCGGTCGCCTTCGGGCAGGAGCGCGACTACGCCACCGTGGCGGTGAACATCGACCTGACGGCGGTCGGCAACTGGGCCGAGCGCAACAACGTCGTCTACGCCTCCTATCAGGAGCTCGCCGGGCACGATCTGGTCTACGACATGATCGCCCAGCATGTGGACGAGGTGAACCGCTCGCTCGCGGCCGAGCCGCTGATGGGCGGCGCGCAGATCAAGCGCTTCCTGATCCTGCACAAGGAGCTCGACGCCGACGATGGCGAGTTGACGCGGACCCAGAAGGTCCGGCGCGGCTTCATCGCCGATCGCTACGCACCGCTCGTCAACGCGCTCTATGACGGCTCGCAGGAGGCGGACATCTCCACCGAGGTCACCTTCGAGGATGGCCGCAAGGGCGTGATCTCGGCCCGCGTCAAGGTGCGCGACGCGACGATCTACCCCTCGACCGCCGCCGAGCGGCCGGCACCGGCGAGGGCTGCGGCATGAATGCGGAGCCGATGACCATGACGGGTGCGCCGGTGCGCGAGGTTCTGCTCTCGGTCGAGAACGTGTCGCTGCGCTTCGGCGGGGTGAAGGCGATCACCGATGTCTCCTTCGACATCCGCAAGGGCGAGGTGCGCGCCATCATCGGCCCCAACGGGGCCGGAAAGACCTCGATGCTCAACTGCATCAACGGGTTCTACCAGCCCCAGGAAGGGCAGATCACCTTCAAGGGCGAGCGCCGCCACAAGATGCGGCCGCATCGCGCGGCTGCCGCCGGCATCGCCCGCACCTTCCAGAACGTCGCCCTGTTCAAGGGCATGTCGACGCTCGACAACATCATGACCGGCCGCACGCTGAAGATGAATCGCGGCTTCTTCTGGCAGGTGCTGCGCCACGGGCCTGCGATGACCGAAGAGATCGAGCATCGCAAGGTCGTCGAGGACATCATCGACTTCCTGCAGATCGAGCACATCCGCAAGCTGCCCGTCGGCAAGCTGCCCTATGGCCTGCAGAAGCGCGTCGAGCTCGGCCGGGCGCTGGCGATGGAGCCGGAGTTGCTCCTGCTCGACGAGCCGATGGCCGGCATGAACCTCGAGGAGAAGGAGGACATGTGCCGCTTCATCCTCGACGTGAACCAGCAGTTCGGCACCACCATCGCCCTGATCGAGCACGACATGGGCGTGGTCATGGACCTCTCCGACCGCGTCGTCGTGCTCGAATACGGCCGCAAGATCGCCGACGGCACGCCGGCCGAGGTCAAGGCCGACCAGAAGGTAATCGATGCCTATCTGGGAGTGGCACACTGATGACGATCACGCATCAGCGCCTCCCCGTCATTGCGAGCGCAGCGAAGCAATCCAGCGCTTTGCTTCGTCGCTGGATGGCTTCGTCGGCTGCGCCTCCTCGCAATGACGGCAAGCGGACCTTCCGCAACCAGGACAACCAGCCATGAGCGACGTCGCCGCACGGCCCGCGCCGAACCTTCTCGCCAATGGCTGGGTCAAGGCCGCCCTGATCCTGGCCGCGATCGTGGCCAGCGCGCTCGTCGGCGCGCGCCTCGATGGCTCCGGCACGCTCTACAAGATCGTCATCGATCCCTTCGCGCAGATGGCGTCGGCGCCGGACCTGCTGGTCCAGACGATCTGGGAGGGCCTGGTCTCGGGCGTGCTCTACGCGCTGATCGCGCTCGGCTTCGTGCTGATCTTCAAGGCGTCGGGCGTGTTCAATTTCGCCCAGGGCATCATGGTGGTGTTCTCGGCGCTGACGCTGGTCGGGCTCTACGAGATGGGCGTGCCGGCCTTCCTGGCGGTGATCCTGACGCTGGGCGTGATGTTCGTGCTGGCGGTGACGATCGAGCGCGTGGTGCTGCGGCCGCTGGTGAACCAGCCCGACATCATCCTGTTCATGGCGACATTCGGGATCACCTATTTCCTGATCGGGCTCGGCGAATCCGTGTTCGGCGGCAACCCCAAGCAGATGATCACCGAGCAGCTCTACCTGCCCAAGGGGGCGATCGACCTGAAGATCCTCGGCGGCTTCGTGTCCCTGCAGAAGATCGACATCGCCGCCGCCATCATCGCCTCGGTGATGATCGCGGTGCTGGCGCTGTTCTTCCAGTACACCCGCATCGGGCGGGCGCTGCGGGCGGTCGCCGACAGCCACAAGGCGGCGCTCTCGGTCGGCATTTCGCTGAACCAGATCTGGGTCATCGTCTGGTTCACGGCCGGCATCGTCGCGCTGATCACCGGCATCATGTGGGGGGCGCGCTCGGACGTGTCCTTCGCGCTCGAAATCGTCGCGCTGAAGGCGCTCCCCGTGCTGATCCTCGGCGGCTTCACCTCGATCCCCGGGGCGATCATCGGCGGGCTGATCATCGGCATCGGCGAGAAGATGGGCGAGTTCTACTGGGGGCCGCTGATCGGCGGCGGCATCGAGAGCTGGCTGGCCTATTTCATCGCGCTGGGCTTCCTGCTGTTCCGGCCGCAGGGGCTGTTCGGCGACAAGATCATCGAGCGGATTTGAGGGCCGGGACATGTTCTATCGCGAGGCCGGCCAGTTCAAATCCACCTACGCGGCCGACATGGCCGTGTTCCCGATCCGGCAGGACCGGATCGGCCTGGCGATCATTCTCGCCATCGCCTTCGTCGTGATCCCCTATTTCGGGGACGACTTCTTCATCACCTCGGTGATGATCCCCTTCCTCGTCTTCTCGATGGCGGCGATCGGGCTGAACATCCTCACCGGCTATACCGGGCTGATCTCGCTGGGCACGGCCGCCTTCATGGGGGTGGGCGCCTATGCCTGCTACAAGCTGACGACCGTTTTTCCCGACGTGAACATCATCGTCCTGATCCTGGCCTCCGGGCTGTTCTCGGCGGCGATCGGCGTGCTGTTCGGCCTGCCCTCGCTGCGGATCAAGGGCTTCTACCTCGCGGTGGCGACGCTGGCGGCGCAGTTCTTCCTGCAGTGGGCCTTCGTGCGGGTGCCCTGGCTCTACAACTACAACGCCTCGGGCGCGATCGAGGTGCCGCAGCGCCTGGTCTTCGGCGTGCCGGTCACCGGCGCGCTGGCCGCGCCGGAGACGCGCTATTTCGTCTGCCTCGGCCTCGTCGTGGTCCTGACCTGGTTCGCCTCCAACCTGGTCCATGGCAAGATCGGGCGCTCCTGGATGGCGGTGCGCGACATGGACATCGCCGCCGAGCTGATGGGCATCAAGCTGCTCAACGCCAAGCTGCTCGCCTTCGCGGTCTCGTCCTTCTATGCCGGCGTCGCCGGGGCGATGATGATCTTCCTCTGGTATGGCGGCGGCGAAGCGGCCGATGCGTTCTCGATCCGCCTCTCCTTCAACATCCTGTTCATGGTCATCATCGGCGGGCTGGGCTCGCTGATCGGCTCCTTCTTCGGCGCCGCCTTCCTCTCGATCCTGCCCACCGCGATGAAGTTCGGCCTGCCGGCGCTGGGCGTGCCGATGGCCGGCGCCACCGCCGAGCACGTCACCTTCATGCTGATCGGCGGGCTGATCATCTTCTTCCTGATCGTCGAGCCGCACGGGCTCGCGCGGCTCTGGCAGATCGGGAAGCAGAAACTGCGGACATGGCCGTTCCCCTACTGAGGGGGCGGACCGGACGACGACCCGCATCGGCCTTCAAGGATGCGGGCGCAAAGACGACCGGCGGGGTCTCGACACCACCGCCGGAGGGAAACGAACGGAGGACGACCGATGAAGACACAGCATCTGATGAAGGGCGCCGCGCTCGGCGCATTGCTGGCCGCGGCCGGCTTTGCGGCTCCTGCCGCCGCGCAGGACACGATCTACGTCTCCAACAACGCCTATCGCACCGGGCCCTTCGCCGGCTCCGGCATCCCGATCGGCGACGGCATGCGCGACTACATGACGATGATCAACGAGCGCGACGGCGGCGTGAACGGCGTCAAGATCGTCTATGAGGAGTGCGAGACCGGCTACGACACCAAGAAGTCGATCGAGTGCTACGAGCAGGCGAAGGCGAAGAACACGGTCGTCTATTCGCCCTGGTCGACGGGCGCGACGCTGGCCGCGATCCCGCGCGCCCATATCGACAAGATCCCGATCCTCTCGATGGCCTATGGCCTCTCGGCCTCGGCCGACGGCACCAATTTCCCCTGGGTCTTCATCCCGCCCTTCACCTACTGGGACGGTGCCTCACTGATGGTGAAGCACATGGCCGCCGAGCTCGGCGGCATGGACAAGCTCAAGGGCAAGAAGCTCGGCCTGATCCATCTCGACGCGCCCTTCGGCAAGGAGCCGATCCCGGTGCTCGAGAACCTCGCCAAGAAATACGGCTTCGAGGTCAAGCTCTACCCGGTCGCCGCGGCCGACATGCAGAACCAGGGCTCGCTCTGGCTCTCGATCCGGCGTGACCGGCCCGACTACCTCTACAACCAGGGCTGGGGCGCGATGAACCCGACCGCGGTGAAGGAGGCGATCAAGAACAACTTCCCGATCAACAAGCTGGTCGGCGTCTGGTGGGCGGGCGGCGACGACGACGCGCGCGCCGGCGGGCCGGAGGCGAAGGGCTACAAGTCGCTCAACCTGAACGCGGCCGGCACCAATTTCCCGGTCATCCAGGACATCCAGAAGTTCGTGGTCGACAAGGGCAAGAGCCTCGCGCCGAAGGAGAAGGTCGGCGAGAACCTCTACAACCGCGGCGTCTACAACTCGATGCTGCTGGTCGAGGGCATCCGCAACGCGCAGCGGATCACCGGCAAGAAGGTCATCACGGGCGAGGATATGCGCCGTGGCCTCGAGGCGCTGAACATCACCGAGGCGCGGCTCAAGGAAATCGGCATGGAGGGCTTCGCCACGCCGACCACGATCTCCTGCGCCGACCATTCGGGCCACAGCAAGGCCTATGTGGCCGAGTGGGACGGCACGAAGTGGACCAAGAAGGGCGACTGGCTCGAGCCGATGAAGGAAGAGGTCCGGCCGCTGATCGAGGCTGCGGCCAAGGACTACACCCAGAAGGCCGGCAACTGGCCGCAGCGCACCGAGCCCTGCGAAAAGTCGTCATGAGCTGAAGCGGCGGCCGGAGCGATCCGGCCGCCGCCTCCTCGCCGTCGTCCCGGCTTCGAGCCGGGATGAGGCGGGGCTTGTCCAGGCCAGCATTCTGGCCGCCGCCGGGAGACCGACATGTCCACCGCCACACTCGCCCAGCCGACCGCCACGACCCACGCAGCCGACACGATCCTGTCGCTGAACAACATCGAGGTGATCTACGATCACGTCATCCTCGTGCTGAAGGGGGTCTCGCTGCAGGTGCCGCGCAAGGGCATCGTCGCGATCCTCGGCGCCAATGGCGCGGGCAAGACGACGACGCTGAAGGCGATCTCGAACCTGCTCAAGGCCGAGCGCGGCGAGGTGACCAAGGGCTCGATCACCTTCGAGGGCGAGCGCGTCGACCGGATGTCGCCCAATGAGCTGGTGCGGCGCGGCTGCATCCAGGTGATGGAGGGGCGCCACTGCTTCGGCCATCTCTCGATCGAGGAAAACCTGCTGACCGGCGCCTTCACCCGCCGCGACGGCAACGCCGCGATCAAGCGCGACCTCGAGAAGATCTACGAGCTGTTTCCGCGGCTGAAGCAGCGCCGCAACTCTCAGGCCGGCTACACCTCGGGCGGCGAGCAACAGATGTGCGCGGTCGGCCGCGCGATGATGTCGAAGCCCAAGATGATCCTGCTCGACGAGCCCTCGATGGGGCTGGCGCCGCAGATCGTCGAGGAGATCTTCGAGATCGTGCGCCGTCTCAATGCCGAGGAGGACGTGTCCTTCCTCGTCGCCGAGCAGAACACCAACATGGCCCTGCGCTACGCCACCTATGGCTACATCATGGAGACCGGCCGCATCGTCATGGACGGCGAGGCCAAGATGCTGCGCGAGAACGAGGACGTGAAGGAGTTCTATCTCGGCGTCTCCGAGGGCGACAAGAAGTCCTTCCGCGAGGTGAAGAGCTACAAGCGCCGCAAGCGGTGGCTGTCGTGAGCAGGACGCTCCCCCGTCATTGCGAGCGCAGCGCAGCAATCCAAGCGACGTCGAGTGAGCCCTCTGGATTGCTTCGCTGCGCTCGCAATGACGAACCGGCCAGGCCTGACAGAAGGCGCCGAGCCATCGTGACTGGAGGGACCGCGCTATGACCGAGCATCACGACGCTCTCGAAACCCGCGCGCCCGACGCCCGCGAGGCGGATCTGTTCGCGCGGCTTCCGGCCGTGCTGGCGGCGGCGATGCAGGCCCCGGCCTATGCGCGGCGTCTCGCCGGGATCGACCCAGCCGCGATCACCGACCGCAATGCGCTGTCCACCCTGCCGGTGCTGCGCAAGGCGGAGCTGCCGGCGCTGCAGAAGGAGGCCTGGCCCTTCGGTGGCTTCGTGCCCACCGCACCCGGCGGCTTCGGCCGGCTGTTTACTTCGCCGGGGCCGATCTTCGAGCCCGAAGGGACGGGCGCCGATCCCTGGGGGGCGGCGCGCGGCCTGTTCGCGGCCGGCTTCCGGCCCGGCGACATCGTGCTCAACACCTTCGGCTATCACCTGACGCCGGGTGGCTTCATCATGGATTCCGGCGCGCGCGCGCTGGGCTGCGCCGTGATTCCGGCCGGGCCGGGCAACACCGAGCAGCAGATGGAGGTGATCGCCGCCTACCGGCCGACGGCTTACGCCGGCACGCCCGATTTCCTGAAGATTCTGGTCGAGGCCGCCGAGAGCCGGGGCGTCGACATCTCCAGCATCAAGCGCGCCGTCGTGTCGGGGGCTGCCTTCCCGCCCTCGCTGCAGGCCTGGGTGCGCGAGCGCGGCATCGACGCCTACCAGCTCTACGCCACCGCCGATGTCGGCATCATCGCCTATGAGACGTCGGCCCGCGAGGGCATGGTGCTGAACGAGAACCTGATCGTCGAGATCGTCAGGCCGGGCACGGGCAATCCCGTGGAAGCCGGCGAGGTCGGCGAGATCGTCGTCACCAATCTCGACCCGCACCACCCGCAGATCCGCCTCGCGGTCGGCGACCTCACGGCGCTGATGCCGGGCGCGAGCGCCTGCGGACGGACCAACGCCCGCATCCGCGGCTGGATGGGCCGCGCCGACCAGACGGCGAAAATCAAGGGCATGTTCGTGCGGCCCGAGCAGATCGCCGAGATCGCGCGCCGCCACAGCGAGGTGCACAAGCTGCGCCTCGTGGTGGGCCGCGCCAACGAGGCCGACACGATGACGCTGAAGGCGGAGATCTACGCCCAGCCGGCCGGGCTGATCGATGCGATGTCGTCGACCCTGCAGCAGGTGACCAAGCTCAGGGGCTCGGTCGAGATCCTGCCGCTGGGCTCGCTGCCCAATGACGGCAAGGTGATCGCCGACGAGCGGCCGGTGGGGTAGCGCCAGCGCTTCACCAGACGAGGGCTTTTTGTCCGTTTTGTTCGAGCCACATATTGGCTTGCGAAAACGGCTGCGAGCCGAAGAAGCCGCGGCTCGCCGACAACGGCGAGGGATGCGCGCTGACGATCACGCGATGCCGGCTTTCGTCGATCAGCGCCCGCTTGGCCTGCGCGGGATTGCCCCAGAGGATGAAGACGACAGCGGGCCGCTCGCGCGAGACGGCCGCGATGATGGAATCCGTGACGGCACGCCAGCCGAGCTGAAGATGCGAGCCCGCTTTTGAGGCGCCCTCGCGCACGGTCAGCGCGGTGTTCAGCAGCAGCACCCCCTGCCGCGCCCAGGGCGTGAGGTCGCCATCCGGCGGCGGTGCGAGCCCGAGATCGGCCTGGCGCTCCCTGTAGATGTTGACGAGCGAGCGCGGCAGCGGGGGTGGGCCGGCATAGGAGAAGGCGAGCCCGTTGGCATGGCCCGGCGTCGGATAAGGGTCCTGGCCGAGGATGACGGCGCGCACGCTCTCCAGCGGCGTCAGCGCCAGCGCCGCGAAGACGCGTTCCGGCGCCGGCGCCACGACATGGCCGGCCTCGCGCTCGGCATCGGCGGCGGCACAGGCCTGCTCCGCCGCTCCGCCGGGCGCGAAGACCGGGAGCGCGCTCCAGCCTGTCGGCCCGTCGCCCGCGCAAAAGGCGGCGAGCGCCGCGCGGCAGCTCACTTCAGGACGATCCGACCCTCGACCTTGGCATCGACCGTGCCGAGCTTGCGCAGATAGACCATCACCTCATTGGCCATCAGCTTGCCGTCGGTGAGGCCGATCAGCGTCTTGCCGCGCGCCAGCGCCGTGTAGCCGTCGCCGCCCTCCAGCATGAAGTTGTTCGAGGCGACGGTGTATTTGCCGGCCGGGTCGATCGGCTGGCCATCGACCGTGATCGACAGCACGCGCGAGCCCTGGGGCTGCTTCAGATCCGCCTCGAACTTGAAGCCGGAGATGACCGGGAAGCGCCCGGCACCCTGGGGCGCGTCGCGCAGGCCGTTCTCCAGCGCGTCCTTGATGTCCTTGCCGGTGATCTCGACCATGACGGTCGCATTGCCGAAGGGCAGTTCGCTCAGCACGTCGCGGCGAGTCAGCTTGTGGCCGGCCGGATACTGCTTGTTGGCGCGGATGCCACCGGCATTGGTGATGGCGAGCTTCGCGCCGGTGGCGGCGCGGATCGCGTCGGCGATGAGGTTGCCGATCGCGGCCTCCTGCGTGCGGATGACGCCGGTGCGGGAATCGAGCGGGGCGGCGAGCACGGCGACGTCGATGTCGAGTTCCTTCGAGAGCTCGGATTCGTAGCCCTTCACCAGGGCCGCGACCTCGGGGTCGGGCGTGGCCGACCGGGAATCGTTGACGCGGAAGGTCGGCGTCCACGAGACCTGACGTGCCGCGCCTTCGCCCCGCACGCTGACGGCGACGTCGATCGCGGTGACGTAATTGCCCTCCTCGTTGGACTCCACCATCACGACCTTGCCGTCATAGGCGATGGCGAGGTCGTGGTCGTGGCCGGTCAGCAGGATGTCGACGACGCGCGAGCGCACGATCTCGTTGTCCATGGCCCGGTCGGCATGGACGACGGCGACGAGCACGTCGGCGCCCTGGCTCTTCAAGGCGCGGGCCTCGCGCCGCAGCGCCTCCATGGTCGAGGAGAACTTCAGGTCGCCGGGATTGGAAATCTGCGGCGTGGGATCGAAGGTCGTGCCGATGACGCCCACCTTGAACCCGCCGAGCTCGAAGATCTGCGAGTCCTTGTGGCCCGGCAGCGGTTGGCCGGCGGCGTCGCGCAGATTGGCGGCGAAGGTCGGGTAGGTCTGGGCTGCCGTGAGCTTGAGATAGTTCTCCTTGCCGAAATCGAACTCGTGATTGCCGGGCACGAAGACGTCGAGCCCCATCTTGTTCTGCATCGCGACGATGTGGGCGCCCTGGTCGAAGCCCGACATCAGCGAGGGCGAGTAGCAGTCGCCGGCGTGGCAGAACAGCAGCGGCACGCCCTTGGCGCGCTCGGCCCGGGCGATGCCCGCCGCCCGCGCGAAGCCGCCGCGGCCCTTGTCGTCGCTCATCTTGTAGATGTCGTTGACCAGCAGCAGGGTGAAGGCCGGCGCCGGCTGCTGCGCGATCGCGGCCGGGGCGGTGGCGGCGAGCGCGGCCGGTGCGGCGATGACGCCGAGGGCGTTGCGGCGGGTGAGCTTGGTCATGCGAGGACGCCTCTGCTTGAGAACTGCTCCAGATTAGCAAAGCCTGCGCCATGCTGGCCAGCGGAACCACAGATGCCTGCAGGCCATCTGCGGCGTCATGCGATGTCGCACCCCTTTGCGTCGCACTGGACGAAACTGGTAACTCGTCTAAATCACGCCTGCGGCAGGGGCGCGCGCCAGCGCGATCCCAGGCCGCAGGCGTGAGTTTCGCATCCGGCCTCGCCGCAAGCCGTGTTCCCGGTCCCCGGCCGGTGCCTGAAGGACATCCGCGATCATGACAGTCGAAACCAAGCCGGCCGCCGACATGAGGGCCGTGGTGCTCCCGCCCGACCATCCGCCGGTCCGCACCGGCCGCATCGGCGTGCTGCTGATGAATCTCGGTACGCCCGAGGGCACCACCTACTGGCCGATGCGCGCCTATCTCAAGGAATTCCTCTCGGACCGCCGTGTCATCGAGACCTCGCGCTGGCTGTGGTGGCCGTTGCTCAACCTCGTGATCCTGACCACCAGGCCGAGCCGCAAGGGCAAGGACTACGCCTCCGTCTGGAACAACGAGCGCGACGAGGGCCCGCTGAAGACGATCACCCGTTCGCAGATGGAGCAGCTCGCGGCGCGGCTCACGCCCGAGCATGGCGAGCGTGTCGTCTTCGACTGGGCGATGCGTTACGGCCTGCCCGACGTGAAGAGCCGGCTGGAGGCGCTGCTCGCCCAGGGCTGCGACCGCATCCTGATGGTGCCGCTCTATCCGCAATATGCGGCGCCGACCTCGGCGACCGCCTGCGACCAGGCCTTTCGCGCGCTGATGACGATGCGCTGGCAGCCGGCGGTGCGCGTGGCGCCGCCCTATCACGACGACCCGGCCTATATCAAAGCGCTGGCGGATTCGATGCGCGCCTCGCTGGCGAAGCTCGATTTCGACCCCGAGGTCATCCTCTGCTCCTTCCACGGCATGCCGAAGGACTACCTGCTCAAGGGCGACCCCTATCACTGCCACTGCGCCAAGACCTGGCGCCTGCTGCGCGAGGAGCTGGGCTACAGCCGCGAGCGCTTCAGGATGACCTTCCAGTCCCGCTTCGGGCCCGACGAGTGGCTGAAGCCCTATACCGACGAGACGGTGAAGAGCCTGGCTTCGTCGGGCGTCAAGTCGATGGCGATCGTGGCGCCGGGCTTCTCCGCGGATTGTCTGGAGACACTGGAAGAGCTCGACGTAGAGAACCGCGAGATCTTCCTGCACAATGGCGGGCAGCAGTTCGCCTGTCTGCCCTGCCTGAACGATTCGCCCGAAGGGGTCGACGCGATCGAGGCCGTGGTGCGCCGCGAGCTGATGGGCTGGGTCTGATCCGGGGCGGGCTCCGCCCGGCCCGCCACGAAATCCGCGGCCCGTGCCGTGACCCGGGGCGCCGTCAGGATGCGACGATGGCCGAGGCCGGACACGGCCTCCAGGCGGATGAAGGGGCCGGCATCCGTCAGCGCCTGTGCATGGGCAAAGGGCACCTCGCGGTCGTCCTGGCAATGCAGCAGCAGCGTCGGCCCGCCATAGCGCTGCAACTGGGCAGCGCCGGCGAAGGCGGTGACCGGCATGCCCGCGACCGCATGGATGCGCGCCTCCAGCGCTCGCAGACCGCGCGGGCCCAGACCGATGCGGCCTGCGAACCAGCGGGCGACCTCCTGCATGGAGGAGGGCGGCGCGATCAGCACGAGGCGCTTCGCGACCACACGGGGCTGGGCCGGCAGCGTTCCCGCGAGCGCGGCCAGCGCGATCGAGCCGCCGAAGGAATGGGCGACGATCGCTTCGACCGGGCCGACCGCGCGCGCCACCGCCGCCAGGCTCGCCACGCCGGTGGGCAGGTCGAGGGTCGCGCCGGTCGAGTTTCCATGCGCCGGCAGGTCGAAGGCGACGACCCTCAAGCCTGCGTCGAGCAGAGGCTGCACGAAGGCAGCCATCACCGCAGCCTGCCCGGTCCAGCCATGCAGCAGGATCACGCAGGGAGGGGTGCCGCGTTCCTCGCTCCGGGCCGGCTCGAACAGATGCGCCGCGACCGAGCCGCAGGGAAAGGGGACCGAGAGGGGCGTGCCCGCTTCGAGTCGCGCCGCGAGGGACTTGACCGAGGCGGCCCGATGGTTGCCCTGCTTGGGGCGTGGTGGGGTGCAGAACAGGCGAAAGGCGATGCGGCCGGTCAGGCCGGGTGCCAGGGATTCGCCGAGGCGGGCCAGAGGCCGCATGAGACGCAGGAGCAAGTTCGACATGACGCTGACCCCGATTTGTTCAATGCTGAACGAGTATGTTCAATGGTGAACAAAAAGCAAGAGGTCGCAGACGTCGGGACGGCGGGCCCCGTGCGCCCCTGGGATCTGCCGCGTTTCCGCAACTGGATCGCCGTCGCGCGCGTCCATCAGCTCTGGAAGAAGGTGTTCGGCGAGGCGCTGGCGCCGCTCGGCATCCAGGTCGCGCATTACGACGTGCTGGCCAACATCGCCCATGTCCCGGGCCTGACCCAGCAGGCCCTGGCCGAGAAGCTGCTGGTCGGGCGCAGCGCGATGAGCATGCTGCTGCCGGAGCTGGAGCGGCGCGGTCTGATCGAACGGCGGGCGGACGAGGCCGACCGCCGGCTGCGCCGGCTCTGGCTGACGCCGGAGGGGCAGGCGCTCACCGACAGGGCCATGGCGATCCATGTCGAGCGGCTCGAGGCGATGATGACCGTCCTCAGCGACGCCGAATGCGACGCGGTCGGCGAGATGATGCGCCGGATCGCGGCCTCCATGACCCGGTAGGCAGGGCGCCGGACACAAAAAAGGGCCGCTCTCGCGAGCGGCCCTTCCGGATCGACAGGGCGGGGGCGATCACTTCGCCGGCGCGAAGATGCCGAGGCTGCTCGCCGTGATGTCGAAGGACAGCGTGCCGACGACGGCAGGGCCGCACCATTTCGAACTGGCCGAGCCGTTGATGACGCCGCGCGGGTCGGTCGTGTTCAGGAAGCACTCGCGCTTCGACAGGTTGGTGTCGTGATAGCGGACGTCGGCCGTCAGGTTCTTGTAGGTGTAGGAGATGCCGGCGTTCCAGTAGAGATAATCGGGCAGGTTGGTCGGCGGCGTCGTCGACCAGATCGCCTGGTTGGTGCGGCCGAGCCAGTAGTGCCCGAGTTCGCCGGAGATCGAGAGGCCTTCGAGGAAGGGCAGTGCGTATTTCGCGGTGATCGAGGCATAGGTGCCGGTCGCGCCGGTGCCCAGCCAGTCCCAGGCGTAGAAGACGTTGGCGCCGACGGTCAGGCTGTCCTTGTAGGTGTAGGAGACCTTGCCGTAGACCTCGGTGTAGTCGGTGTTCCTCGGGGTCCAGAACACGCCGGCCGGGAAGAGGAACTGCTTCTCGCCGGGATAGTAGTACTGCCACACGCCGAAGTCGAAGGTCAGGTCGCCGAACTTGGGACGGATACCGGCGTAGAAGTCGATCTCGGCGTCGGGACGCGTCACCAGATCGACATTCGAGGCGTAGACGCCGGCATAGAACAGGTTGTTGTAGAACTGCAGCTCGACGCCGCCCTGGATGGCGGGCTTGCGGTCGGTCTGCGAAATGCCGCGGAAGTTGTAGTCGGTCATGGCCTTCACGCTGACCGCCGCATCGATCCAGGTGATGCTCGGCGGAATCGGCGCGACCGGCGCGACCTTGCGGCTCGGCAGGTCCGAGGCCTGCGCGACGCCGGCGAAAGCGGCAAGAGACAAGCTCAGGCCCGTGACCGAGAACCGTAGATTATCGAAGACCATCATCTGCTCCTTGCACGTCCGCGCGCCGCCATGCGCGCTTTCGTCACAATGAAGCCGCTTCTTCGCCATTTTCGGCAAGGCGAGCTTTTTTGCAATCTGCTCAGGGTCTAAGCAAAAGGCCCCGCGGAGCGGGGCCTCGATGCCTTCCAAACAGACTAAGCCGACGAAGAACTAGAGTTGTTGCAGTTTTGGCGCAGTCGAGATGCCCGGCCCCGTGTCAGCGCGTGACCGGCTGGTTGGCAAAGGCGGCGGCGGGCTGGTCGAGCTGGGTGGTGCGCAGCCGGTCGGTGCGACGCGGCGGAAGCGGTGCGACGACCTCGGTCGGCGTCGCGGGCACGACGGAGGCGACGGGTGCGGTGGCGCTCGCCTCGGCAGACCTGCCGCCGATCACCGGCACGAAGCTCAGGGCCCGGCGATAGAAGGGTTCGCTCTCCGCCGACGCCGTGCCGAAGGAGCCGGTGGTGACGGGCTCCGGGGCGGCGGCACCGGGCTGGACGCGGGCGAGCTGGGTCGTGGCGGCCGCGGCCGGCGCGGCGCGGGGCGCCTCGGCGCGAGCCGGTTCGGTCTTGGCGGCTTCCGGCTTGGCCGGCGGTTCGGCGCCCGCTGCGGCGACCGCCGCCAGGACGACCTCGTTGTCGGCGGATTCGGCCCGGATCGTCGCCTTGGCCTTGCCCCTGTCGTCGAGGACGACGACGCGCGGGCCGACCGTCAGCGCGTCCGGCCGGCTGACGCCGACATCGCGCGAGCCCCAGGAGGCGGCGCGGTTCAGCGTGTCCGAGCCACTGGCGACGAGGGTCCGCTTGAAGGTGCCGTGCTGGTCGCCGTCATCATAGATCAGCTTGATCGCCGGCGTGCCCTTGGCGACGAGGGCGGCGACCTGGGTCTCGTCCTGCTGGCGCTTGCGCTGCACGGCCTGGGCGACGGCGGGGTCGCCATTGCCGGCGTTGAAGACGTAACGGCCGCCATTGACGCCGACCTGAGGCTCGTCGCCGGTCACCTCGAAATAGTCGGTGCCTTCCTTGAGGTTCTTCCAGAAGGCGATGTTGGAATCGAGGCGGTGCTTGGCGAGGTTCTCCGGCGTCATCCGGAAGGGCAGCGCCTGCATCTGTACCGTCCGCTGGCCGCCGTTATGGGCCTCGCGGACGAGCGCGTAGATCTCGCCCATCTGGTCGTCGGTCATCGAGTAGCAGCCGGCCGAGGAGCAGGCGCCGTGCACCATCAGATGCGAGCCGGTGCGGCCATGGGCCCGGTCGAAGGCGTTCGGGTAGCCCATGTTGAAGGAGACGTAATAGGCCGAGTTCGGGTTCATCTGCGCCGGCGCGATGGCATAGAATCCTTCCGGTGCCATGCGGTCGCCCTCGCGGACCTTGGGTCCGAGCTGGCCGGACCAGCGGCACATCGGGTAGGTCTTCAGCAGGGCGTACTGGCCGTTGGCCTTGCGCTTCCAGACCTCGAGCTCCGACTCCTTCTTGTAGGAGCGGATCAGGATCGGCTGATCCTTGCTCATGCCCTTCTCGGACATCAGCGCATAGGTCGCGGCCGGGATCGGGATGTGATGGCGCGCGGAGCCGCGATAGCGGTCCTCCTCGCAGGCGCCCAGGGACAATGCAACCAAAGCCACGAGCGTGAATCGCTTCAATGCCACGTCGTCAATCCCATCGAACGGCCGGCCAGACACAGGCGACCTCTGACTGCGCAAGACGGCCAAATTGTGCCCGTCTCCCGTTGTAGAAGCGTTAGCCTTGAAGCTTCCTTACCACAGGCGACCGGCGCAAGGCCATGGTCAAGGCACCGTTAAGGCGCCGGCCGGCCCGTGGCGGGCGTCACAGATTGCGCCCGATCGCCAGGAATTTCTCGGCGCGGCGGTCGACGATGTCGTCGGCGGACAGGCCCCCCAGCTCCGACAGCGCCGACGACAGGGCGTCGCCAGCGCGCGCGATCACCGCGCCGTGGTCGCGATGGGCGCCCCCGGTCGGCTCGCTGACGATCCGGTCGATGATGCCGAATTTCAGGAGGTCCTGCGCGGTGATCTTCATGCCGGTGGCGGCGTCCTGGGCGCGCGCGGTGTCGCGCCAGAGGATCGAGGCCGCGCCTTCCGGCGAGATCACCGAGTAGATGGCGTGTTCCAGCATCATGACCCGGCTGGCCGCCGCGATCGCGATGGCGCCGCCCGAGCCGCCCTCGCCGATCACGAGCGCGATGCTCGGCGTACGCAGGCCGAGCCAGGTCTCGGTCGAGCGGGCGATGGCCTCGGCCTGGCCGCGCTCCTCTGCCTCGATGCCCGGATAGGCACCGGCGGTGTCGACGAAGCTCAGCACCGGCAGGCCGAAGCGGTCGGCCAGCTCGACCAGGCGCACCGCCTTGCGGTAGCCTTCGGGCTTGGCCATGCCGAAATTGTGCCGGATGCGGGTCTCGGTCGAATCACCCTTCTCCTGGCCGATCACGCAGACCGGCTCGCCCCGGAAACGGCCGAAGCCGCCGACGATGGCCTCGTCCTCGCCGAAGGCACGGTCGCCCGCCAGCGGGGTGAATTCCTCGATCAGCGCGGCGCAGTAGTCCTTGAAGTGCGGGCGCTGCGGATGCCGCGCGACCAGCGTCTTCTGCCAGGGCGTCAGGGCCCCGTAGAGTTCCTTCAGCGCCTGCGCGGCCTTGGCGTCGAGCCTGCCGATCTCGTCGGCCAGGGCATAACCCTCGCCCTTGGCCTGGAGGGCTCGCAACTCATCCGCCTTCGCCTCCAGTTCGGCGACCGGCTTTTCGAAATCCAGATAGCTTCGCATCGTGGTCCAGTTCAGGTTCCGCGCCGGGTGGTTCCTGCGCATCGAGCGTCATGCGGAACCGGGCTCGCGAAAAGCGGCGGACCTTGGTCGCGCGGTGGGTTCTTTGTCAACCCGGCGGGCCGTGCTCGCGCTCCCGCCCGGTGCGGGGTGCCGGCGTCGGCTGAGGTAGCAAAATGGGGCGGAAGGCGAAGCTGCGCCGCGTCGCCCGCAGCGGGATGCGCCGGTAGAGCTGCTTGGTCGCGTCGATGACGTGGACGCCGGCGAAGGGCAGGGACAGCCCGGCGCCGAGGCGCTCCCAGGCGGCGGCCGATCGCAGCAGCAGCCGCTGGCGCAGGGGCGGCACGTAGAGCGCCTCGCTCCAGCCCTCGGGCGAGAATTCGGCCGAGCGCATCAGCGCCTCGAGCTGGCTGCGGCTGAAGGGGCGGCCCTGGCCGAAGGGCGTGCTGTCCATCCGGGCCCAGAGCCCGCGGCGGTTGGGCACGACCAGGATCATGCGCCCGCCCGGCGAGAGCACGCGGCCCACCTCCTCGATCAGGTCGTCGGGGCTTTCGGTCTCCTCCAGCGCATGGACGAGGACGACCCGGTCGATCGAGGCGGTCGGCAGCGGCAGCAGCGTCGGCTCGACCAGGGCCGAGGCGGAGAGGCCCTGATGCGGCCAGTTCACGACGCCCTGCGCGGCCGGCATGAAGGCGATCACCCGCTCGGCATTCATGCCGAGGACGGAGAGATAGGGGGTGGTGTAGCCCAGGCCGAGGACGCGCTGGC
Source organism: Bosea sp. RAC05 (assembly GCF_001713455.1). Classification (NCBI taxonomy): domain Bacteria; kingdom Pseudomonadati; phylum Pseudomonadota; class Alphaproteobacteria; order Hyphomicrobiales; family Alloboseaceae; genus Allobosea; species Allobosea sp. RAC05. The sequence continues at coordinate 81,697 of NZ_CP016464.1, read as the reverse complement.
GGGCGCAATCGGGCCAGAAGCGCAGCATCGCCGTGCCGATGAAGCGCCGCGCGACATGGCCGAGCGGGCTGGCATAGAAACTGCGCAGATCGGCGACGTCGAGGGACATGCCGCCGGAAGATGTGATGCCGGGCGAGGCTGCGCAAGGGCGTGCGCCGGCCGGTTCGGTTCCGGCGCGTTCCCTGCAGGCTGGCATCGGCGGGCGGCATTGTTTAAGCGCGACAGAACCGCGTTCTTCCGGAGACTCCCATGGCGCTCGATCTCCACGTCTTCCGCACGCTCGGCGACAATGCCGGGGCGCTGCTCCACGACCCCGTCAGCGGCGCCTGCGCCGCCATCGACGTGCCCGATGCCGGCCAGGTGATGGCGGCGGCCAAGGCGAAGGGCTGGACGATCAGCGACGTCTTCGTCACCCATGCCCATGCCGACCACACGCAAGGCGTCGCCGCCGTGAAGCAGGCGACCGGCGCGCAGGTCTGCGGGCCGGCCGACGCCGCCGGCCAGGCGCCGCTCGACCGCATCCTCTCCGAGGGCGATGCCGTGTCCTTCGGCGGCGAGAGCTTCGAGATCTGGCACACCCCGGGTCATGCGCCGGGCCATCTCAGCTTCGTCTCGCGCGGCGCGAAGCTCGCCTTCGTCGGCGACGTCGTCTTCGTGATGGGCTGCGGGCGCGTCCAGCCGGGCCAGATGGCGGCGATGTGGACCTCGCTGTCGCGGCTGATGGCGCTGCCGGGCGACACACGGCTGCTCTGCGGCCACGACTACACGCTCTCGAACGCGCGTTTCGCCGCGGCGATGGAGCCGGCCAATGCGGTGCTGACGGCCAGGCTCGCCGAGGCCGAGGCGGCCAAGGCGGAGGGGCGGTTCTGGGCGCTGACGAGCGTCGCCGAGGAAGCCGCCACCAACCCGTTCTTCCGGGCCGGCGAAGGCGCGCTGGCGGCGGCGGTCGGGCTGAATGGCGCGCCGGCGGGCGAGGTCTTCGCCGCGCTGCGCGAAGCCAAGAACCGGTTCTAGAAGGGGCGTCACGCATGACACTCAACGGTCTGACCGCTGCCGAGGTGATCCGTCTGCTCGAGCTGAAGCCCCATCCCGAGGGCGGCCATTATCGCGAGACCTTCCGGGACCCGCGGGAGGTCGACGGCCGCAGCGTCGGCACCGCGATCTACTATCTGCTCGACACCGGCGAGACCTCGGAATGGCATCGCTGCGACGCAGCCGAGATCTGGCATCACTATGCCGGGGCGCCGCTGGTGATCAGCGTCTCGCCCAACGGGCACGACGCCTCGGCCCATCATCTCGGCAGCGATCTCGCGGCCGGGCAGCGGCCGCAATTCGTGGTGCCGGCCGGCTGGTGGCAGAGCGCGACCTCGCTGGGCGCCTGGACGCTCGTCGGCTGCACCGTGTCGCCGGGTTTCTCCTTCGAAGGCTTCGAGATGGCGCCGCCCGGCTGGCGGCCGACCCCGCGGAAGGCGGGGCAGGGCTAACGGCGATGGCGGCGGATGAAGGAACGGGGGCCGATCTCGCCCTGATGCTCGATTGCGAGCGGCGCATCGTCAATGCCTGGCCGTCGCCGGCGACGCTGCTGATCGACGACTGGATGGTGCGCTTCGCGGGCGGCTATTCCGGCCGGGCGAATTCGGCCTCGCCGCTGAAGCCCGGCGCCGAGCTCGACGAGGACACGCTGGCGCTGATCGAGGAACTCTACCGCGCCGACGGCCTGCCGCCCTGCATCCGGCTGACGCCGCTCGTCGGTGCGCAGACGCTGGCGAGGGTCAAGGCGCGCGGCTATGTCGTGCGCGACGCCTCCCTCGGGCTGATCCGCGCGCTCGACGACGTGGCCGCCGAGATCGAGCCCGAGCTCCAGATCGAGGCGCGGCCGAGCGCCGACTGGATCGCCGGGGTGGCGGCGCGTCAGAGCGGCGTCAAGGCCGATGCCGGCAAGCTGGCGGCGATCGTCGAAGGCGTGCGGCTGCCGGCGGCCTTCGCCACCTGGCTGATCGCGGGCGAGCCGGTGGCGTTCGGGATGAGCGTCGCCGAGCGCGGCATGGCCGAGATCGGCAGCGTCGTGGTCGATTCAGCCCATCGCGGCCAGGGCTTCGGCCGGCGCCTGATCGGCGGGCTGATGGGCTGGGCCCGCGCGATGGAGTGCCGGCAGGCCTATCTGCAGGTCGACCAGACCAACGCCGTCGCCAACGGGCTCTATGGCTCGATGGGGTTCCGCCGCCTCTACGCCTATGAGACGCGGGTGCTCGACCTGGGTGCGTAGACCCTTTCCGTCATTGCGAGCGAAGCGAAGCAATCCAGAAAGACGTCGAACGAGCCCTCCTGGATTGCTTCGTCGCGATGCTCCTCGCCATGACGGCTATTATCGCTCGGACCTCAGCCGAGGCTGGCGCGCTTCATGAAGGCGCCGCCCTTCATGATCAGCGGGATGTGCTTGCCCTGGCGGGTGAGCAGCGAGAGGTCCTTCAGCGGGTCGCCGTCGACGACGATCAGGTCGGCATGGGCGCCGGGCGCGATCGTGCCGATCTTGCCCTCGAGCCTGAGCAGCTTGGCCGCGACATGGGTGGCCGAGCCGATGACCTCATGGGCCGGCAGGGCGCGGCCGCGGATGACGAACTCCTCGGACTGGTACTTGTGCATCTCGCCGAGCAGGTCTGAGCCATAGGCCATGGCGAGGCCGGCCTTCTTCATGACCGCGAGCGAGTTCATGCCGGCCGAGCGGACGACGTCGACCTTGGCGACGGAATCCGGCGGGAAGCCGAGCTTGGGGCCGTCGATGACGAGCTTGTCGTAGGTGACGAGGGTGGGCACCGCGACGGCGCCCCTGGAGGCGGCGAGCTTCGCCGTCTCGGCCTCGATCAGGTTGCAATGCTCCAGCGAGTGGACGCCGGCCTCGACGCAGCGGCGGATCGCCTCGTCGGTGTAGACATGGGCGGAGACATAGGTGCCCGCCATCCGCGCCTCCTCGACGACCGCCTCGAGTTCGCTCACCGAGAAGCCGAGGAAGTGGATCGGGTCTGTCGGAGAGGCGCAGCCGCCATTGGCCATGATCTTGATGAAGTCGGCACCGCCCTTCATTTCCTCGCGGGCGGCGCGGCGGACCTGGTCGAGCCCGTCGCAGATGCGCCCGAGCGCGCCGAGGCGGTGACGCGTCAGCGGCGTCGCGGCGTCGTCATAGCGGCCGCGGAAATCGGCATGGCCGCCGGTCTGGCTCAGCGCCTTGCCGGAGATGACGAGGCGCGGCGTCGGGAAATGACCTTCCTCGGTCGCCTGCTTCAGGCCGAAATCGGCGCCGCCGACATCGCGCACCGTGGTGAAGCCGCGCATCAGCATCTCGCGCATGATCACGAAGGAGCGGGCCGTCACCAGCGAGTCCGGCAGCTGCGCGTTGCGGCCGAGATCGGCGACGCCGGCGACGACATGGACATGGGCGTCGATCAGGCCCGGCATCAGGGTCTTGCCCTTGAGGTCGACGATTTTGGCCTTGGCGGAGGTGACGGCCTTGCCGACCTCGCGGATCGTGCCGCCCTCGACGAGGACGCTGACAGGCGCGCCGGCCTCCGGCGCGGTGCCGTCGACGATGCGGGCATTGGTGAAGAGCGTGCTGGCCATGATGTTGGTCTCGACAGGAGGAAGGAGGGGTTCAGCGGATGAGCAGGGCGGTGCCCCAGAGGCCGACCGCGAACACGGTATGGCCGACGATGTTCAGGGTCCGCACCGTGTTGGCATTGGCGCGCTTGGCGGCGGCGATGCCGGCGCCCATGCCGGGCTGAAGGATGAACCAGCCGCAGCCGACCGTGGCGAGGCCGACGATCAGCGCCGGCCCGAAGGTCGGGTTGCGGACCCAGCCGGCGCCCCAGATCGCGACGACGATGCCGGCGAACAGGATGCCGACCGCGTAATGCGCGATCCAGCCGATCGCGAGCTCGTTGCGGACGGGCTCCGAGCGGGTGATGTCCTCGTGCAGGACGCGCCCGCGGGGCAGATGCGCGAACCAGCGTCCGACCAAAGCCCAGTTCGGCAAGGGAAAGCCGAAGACACGCTTCAGAAGCATCGCCCAGAGGTCGAGCAGGGCCGTGGCGCCGATGCCGATGAGCACCGTCCTGATCAGCACATCCATTCCGTCATCCCCCCGGCACGCGGATCGCGTGTCCGTCTCGCGCCGCTGGACGGCGTCTTTCTGCAACTGGGCCCATGGAGCGGAGAACGCCGCGCCGGGTCAACCGGCGAGCAGGACGAAAGCGCCGCAGCCGGCGCAGGCAGGCCATGCGCCAGGCGCTTCCATGCGCGGCCGGAGCCCCGCCCGGCATCGCGGGTTTGCTCGGCTGGCTGAAGGGGAATGCCGGGGGCAGGAGATGAGCGGTGCTGCCGATTGGCGCCGGGCTTGGCACCGCCAGCGACCGCAACCGGGCGGGGCCGGCCGCGGCCGCGCCTTGAAGATGTCCGGTTTGGCATGAAAAGGAGAGGCCGACCGCCAGCGCCGCGGCGTTGACCCCCTCCCGGATCACGACAGGTTTGCGTTTGTTTCCCGATCCTGCGCACCGCGCTTGCCTTGTCGATGAAGCTGTGGCGACGGTCGAGCCAGCGACGAATCACCGATCTGAGCGAGGCTTTCCCGGCATGGCTGCGCGAATCGCCCCAGCGCCCCACCCGACGCCGCGCGCACGGCCCGGCCTCCTCGCCGCCCTGGCCATGCTGGTGCTGGTCCTGCTGGGGTTGGGGCAAGGCTTCGCCCAGCAGCCGGCCCCCGACGCGGCCTCGGCGCGTGCGCGCCTCGACACCATCCGCCTCGAGCTGACGCAGATCGAGGCCCTGCTGGCGGCGCCGACGGCCACCGAAAACGAGCTGCAGCGCCAACGCATGCGCCTGCAGCCGTCGCTGGACCAGCTGCGCCAGCTGATCGACGAGCAGGCGCCGCGTGTCGAGCAGGCCAAGGTCAGGCTCGACCAGCTCGGGGCCAAGCCGGAAGCCAGTGCGCCGCCGGAGAGTGCGGAGGTGCTGCGCGAGCGCGAGGCACGGCTGAAGGCCTTCTCGGATGCCGACGAAACCCTGAAGATCGCGCGTGCCGCCTTCCTGCAGGCGGAGCAGCTGCAGACCGCGATCGGCGACCGCCGCCGCGCGCTCTTCGCCCAGGCGCTGTTCGCGGCGGGGCCGACGGTGCTGAGCCCCGACATGTGGTCGAACGCGCTGTCGACCGTGCCGGAGGACCTGCGGGCGTCGGGCTACATCTTCGGGGGCTGGCTCTCGGGGGTGGCGGATGCGATGGCGGGCGTCCGCGGCGGCCTGGTGGCGATCGCCTTCCTCGGCGCGGTGCTGCTCTACTATGTGCGCCGCCGCTATCTGCCCCGCTTCAAGGCGCGCTTCAGCAGCGCGCAGGACACCGACAGCCTGCACTCCCTCTACATCGCGCTCGCCCATGTCGTGGCGGGCGCGGCGCCGCCGGCGCTGGCGAGCTGGCTGATCTATGCGGCGCTGAACACCGCCGGGCTGCTGCCGCTGCGCATCCAGCCCGTGGTGACCGCGATCGTGGCCGGGCTCGCCGTCGTGGCCTTCGTCCAGGCGCTGCTCGATGCGCTGTTCGCGCCGAGCCAGCCGCAGCGGCGCCTCGTCAGCGTGATGGATTCGACCGCTTCGACCGTGGTCTGGCTGGGCACCTCGCTGGCGCTGGTGCTCTCGATCAGCAAGGTGCTCGAGGCCTGGCTGACGGCGATCGCCGCCGGCCTTGCGGTCTCGATCATCCTGCGCAGCGTCCTCGTCATCATTTTCGCGCTGACGCTGGTCGTGGGGCTCTACCGGCTGCGGGACAATGAGGAGATCGAGGAGGAGGCCTGCCTCGGCCCCTATGTCGCGGTCGAGGGCGCGAGCCTGGGTCCGATCCGCCTCATCGGCTGGCTCATCGGCCTCGTCCTGTCGCTGTCGGTGCTGGGCGGCTATGTCGTCTTCGCCTCCTTCCTGACCGAGCAGGTGATCTGGATCGGCATCGTCGCCTGCAGTCTCGTGCTGACCTACCAGCTCGTCGACCAGGGCATTCCGCATGCGATGACCGGCAAGGGCCGGCTCGCCCTGACGCTGAAGGCCGGACTCGGCATCCGCGCCCACACGCTCGACAAGATCGCGGTGATCGCCGCCGGCGTGCTGAAGCTGATGCTGGTCATCGTCGGCTTCCTGCTGGTGATGGCGCCGTGGGGGCTGGAATCGACCGATTTCTTCACGTCGCTGCGGGCGGCCTTCTTCGGCTTCCAGGTCGGCGGTGTCACGATCTCGCTGTCCTCGATCATCTTCGGCGGTCTGCTCTTCGCCGCCGGGCTCACCGCGACGCGCTCGCTGCAGGGCTGGCTCGAGGTCAAGTTCCTGCCGACGACGCAGCTCGACACGGGCCTGCGCAACTCGATCACCACGGCGGCCGGCTATGTCGGCTATCTCGCGGCGGTGGCGCTGGCGGTCTCGGCGCTCGGCCTCAGTCTCGAGCGCCTGACGCTGGTCGCGAGCGCGCTGTCGGTGGGCATCGGCTTCGGCCTGCAGTCGGTGGTCTCGAACTTCGTCTCGGGGCTGATCCTGCTCTGGGAGCGGCCGATCCGCGTCGGCGACCAGGTCGTGGTCGGCGACGCCGAGGGCATCGTCAAGAAGATCAATGTGCGCTCGACCGAGATCGCGACCTTCGACCGCTCCTCGGTGATCGTGCCCAATTCGAACCTGATTTCCGGCGTGGTCAGGAACCGCGTCCGCAACGACCGCACGGGCCGCATCCTGATCTCGCTGTCGGTGCCGCGCACGCTGGAGGCCGGGGCGGTGCGGAGCATGCTCAGCGAGGTCGCCAACGCCCATGGCGACGTGATGCAGAAGCCGCCGCCGGCGATCCTGTTCAAGAAGATCGGCACCTCGACGATGGATTTCGAGCTGGTCTGCGTCGTGGCGGAGGTCGACATCGTCGGGCGCGTCACCAGCGACCTGAACTTCGCGATCCACAAGCGCCTGACCGAGATGGAGCCGGCCGTCGCCACGCCGGAGCTGCTGGTGAAGGGGCTGGAAGGCGTCGAGCTGTCGCTCGGCAGCATCGCCGCGGCGGTCAACCGGGAGGTCCCGGCGGTGGCCGCCGCGCCCAGCAGCCCCGCGACGGCGAAGGCGCCCGCGCGCAGCCGTCGTCGTGCGCAGCCCGCCGAGGATGAACCCGAGGCCGAGGCCCCGCCTGCCGCGCCGGCCCCGGAACCCGTCAAGGACGACAGCAAGGAATGATGCGATGCTCAACCCTCGGCGCGGCGCAATGGTACGGCGCCGCTTGACCTGTCCTGCCCTCATCGCGGGCGCGCTGGCGCTGGTCGGCGCCGCCGGCTGCACGGAGCCGGCGCGCACCGGGCAGCCCGCCTTCTATCGCGACCTCGGTTCGGCGACGGCGCGGGTCGATGCGAACGAGGCCCGGGCGATGATCTCGGCCTATCGGCTCAATGCCGGGCTGAACACGCTTTCGCTCGATCCGGCGCTCGTCGCGGCGGCGCAGGAGGAAGCGAGCGCCATGGCGGCAGCCGACAAGCCGGCCCAGGCCGAGGCGGTGAAGGCGCGGCTGGCGCGCGGCGGGCAGCCGGGTGCGGAGGCCAATCTCTCGGCGGGCTACCGGCGGCTGGCGGAAGCCTTTTCGGGCTGGCGGGACTCGCCGCAGCATAACCGCGTGATGAAGACGCCCGGCATGACCCGGATGGGCATCGCCACGGCTTATGCGCCCGGGTCGAAATACCAGGTCTACTGGGCGCTCATCCTTGCGCCGTGAGACGCCGCCTCAGGGCTTGATGCCGGAGGGCAGCGGCGGCGAATCGGCCTTGAGCACGAGGCCGACGCGGCGGTTATAGGGCAGATAGGGGTTGTCCTTGACCAGCGGCTCGGTGTCGCCCTTTCCGGACACCAGCGCGAAGCGGTCGCTCGGCACCCCCGAATTCGACAGGATCGCGCGCACGGCGGCGGCGCGGGCGACCGACAGCTCCCACGGATCGCCCTCCGGCGCGCTGCCCGGCCTGGGTGGCACGGTGTGGCCGGTGATGGCGATCTTGTTGGGCATGCGCCGCAGCGTCGGTGCCAGCGTGGCGAGGACCTTGCGCATGCGCTCGGTGGGCTGGCTCTTGCCCTCGGCGAACATGGCACGGTGTGGCCGGTGATGGCGATCTTGTTGGGCATGCGCCGCAGCGTCGGTGCCAGCGTGGCGAGGACCTTGCGCATGCGCTCGGTGGGCTGGCTCTTGCCCTCGGCGAACATGGCCCGGCCTTCCTGGTCGACGAGCTGGATGTCGAGGCCGGTTTCGTTCACCTCGATCAGGATGTTGCGCGAGACCTCCGCGATCTCGGGCATGTCGCGCAGGGCCTGGCGCAGGGAGGCGGCCGCGAGCGCGAAGCCGCGGTCCTGCGTCGGCATGTTCAGGCCGTCATCCTGAGGCGCCTTCTTGATCGGGCCGGGCTGGTCGGTCGCCTGGTCGAGCGGCAGGAGGCGCGAATTCTTGACGTGGTTGCCGGTGGGGATGCCATCCGCCTCGACGATGCCGGCCAGCCGCATGTCGCGCTGGTTGCCGAAGGCGTCGCGCATCGAGCCGGCGACGATCTGGAGCTTGGCCGTGTCCTGGCTGGAATAGGCCGCGACCATGACGAAGAAGCTCATCAGCAGCGCCATCAGGTCCGCGAACGTGACGAACCAGCCATGGCCGCCATGGCCGCCGCGCTTCTTCCTCGCCATGGCTCAGATCCGGGCCATCAAGCGGGCCTCAGGCCTTCGCCATTTCGGTGCGGTGATGCTGGGGCAGATAGGCGAGCAGCATCTCGCGCACCAGGGTCGGGCTCTTGGCGTCGCGCATCTGGAGCACGCCGTCGATGATCAGCGTGCGCGCGATCTCCTCCTCCTCCAGCTTGATGTGCAGCTTGTCGGCGATCGGCATGGCGATCATGTTCGCGATGACGGCGCCATAGAGCGTCGCCAGCAGCGCGGTGGCCATGGCGGGGCCGAGCTTCGACGGGTCGGACATGTTGGCGAACATCGTGACCATGCCGAGTATCGTGCCGATCATCCCCCAGGCGGGGGCGCAGTCGCCGATGGCGCGGTAGACCTTCGAGCCCTCGTCGAGCCGCTGCAGGAAGTTGTCGCGGTCGCGCTCCATCGTGTCGCGGATGAAGTCCTTGTCGTAGCCGTCGGCGATGTAGCGAAGGCCCTGGGCGAGGAAAGGGTCGGAGACCACGGCGTGCTCGAGGGCGACCGGGCCGTTCTTGCGGGCGATGTCGGCGACGCGGGTGATCTCCTCGATCAGCTCGCGCGGGTGGCTGGCGCTCATCGTGAAGGCGAAGCGCATGCCCATGGGAATGCCATGGGTGATTACCGAGAACGGGAATCGCGTCATCGTCGAGGCTGTCGCGCCGCCGAAGATGATGATGACGGCGTGCTTGTCATAGAAAGCGGCGAAGTTGCCGCCGTCGATGATGATGATCGCGCAAATCGTGACGATGCCTCCGAGGATGCCGAGGCCGGTTGCTAGATCCATGACGCCACCCCGATATCGCCTGCCGCGACCGTCCCGCCGCCGATGTCGGCCTAGGCTCGGGACGACGTTATCCGGGGGCCTTGAACGAAGCGTTAAGGTTGAGGGCTTGTTCAGGTTTGCGCCTGCGCTAAAGGTGCTTCATGTCGCTCTTCTCCATCTATGCCCGCGTCCTCGGCGAACTCGGCCCCGAGCGTCGGCTGGGGCTCATCCTGGCCTTCGCCAACATCCTGCTCGCCGCGGCCTCCTTCGCCGAGCCGATGCTGTTCGGCGCGCTGATCGACAAGCTCTCGAACGTCCAGGGCGCGGGGCAGAAGCTGAGCTGGGCCGATATCGGCCCGCTGATCCTGGCCTGGGTCGGCTTCGGGCTGTTCACCATCGGCGCCAGCGTCTTCGTCTCGCTGCATTCCGATCGGCTGGCGCATCGGCGGCGCCTGGCGGTGATGGCGAATTTCTTCGAGCACGCGCTCAGCCTGCCGCTGGCCTATCACACGCAGACCCATTCCGGCCGCGTGCTCAAGGTCATGCTCGACGGCACCAGCGGCATGTGGGCGCTGTGGCTCTCCTTCTTCCGGGAGCATTGCGCCAGCCTCGTCGCGCTGTTCGTGCTGCTGCCCTTCACCCTGTGGAAGAACTGGCAGCTCGGCCTGCTGCTGATCTCGCTCGTGGTGCTGTTCGGCACGCTGACGGCCTATGTGCTGCGCAAGACCGACAAGCTGCAGAGCAATGTCGAGGGCTATCATTCGAGCCTGGCCGAGCGGGCCTCCGACGCGCTCGGCAACGTGCCGGTGATCCAGAGCTTCACGCGCATCGAGGCGGAGGTCCGCGGCCTGCGCTCGACCATCGCCAGCCTGCTCGAGGCGCAGCTGCCGGTCCTGTCCTGGTGGGCGATCGCGACGGTGGCGACGCGCGCCTCGGCGACGCTGACCGTGCTGGCGATCTTCGTCGTCGGCGCCTGGCTGCTGATGCAGGGGCTGACCACCGTCGGCGAGATCGTGACCTTTATGGGCTTCGCCACCATGCTGGTCGGCCGGCTCGAGCAGATCGTCGCCTTCGTGAACTTCATCTTCATGCAGGCGCCGAAGATGCGCGAGTTCTTCGAGGTGCTGGACACGCTGCCGGCGGTGCGCGACCTGCCGAGCGCGCCGGATGCGGGGCCGCTCTCGGGCGCGGTCGCCTTCGAGAACGTGTCCTTCTCCTATGACGGCAAGCGCACCGCGGTGCGCGACGTGTCCTTCTCCGTCTCCCCGGGCGAGACCATCGCCATCGTCGGCTCGACGGGCTCGGGCAAGTCGACCACGCTCGGCCTGCTGCACCGCGCCTTCGACCCGCAATCGGGCCGGATCACCGTCGACGGGCAGGACATCCGCGAGATCTCGCTGATCTCGCTGCGGCGGAACATCGGCGTCGTCTTCCAGGAGCCGATGCTGTTTGCCCGGACGATCCGCGAGAACCTGAGCGTCGGCAAGCCGGACGCGACGGAAGAGGAGATGATGCAGGCGCTCGAGCGGGCGCAGGCGACCGAGGTGATGGCGCGCCAGACCGACGGGCTCGACACGCTGGTCGGCGAGCGCGGCCGCACGCTGTCCGGCGGCGAGCGCCAGCGCCTCTCGATCGCGCGGGCGCTGCTCAAGAACCCGCCGGTCCTGATCCTCGACGAGGCGACCTCGGCGCTCGACGCCGCCACCGAGGTCAAGCTGCAGAAGGCGCTCGAGGAGGTGATGAAGGGCCGCACCACCTTCGTCATCGCCCACCGCCTCGCCACCATCCGCAATGCCGACCGCATCCTCGTCTTCGAGCAGGGCCAGGTCATCGAGATGGGCTCCTTCGAGGAGCTCGTCGCCAAGGGCGGGCGCTTCGCGGCGCTGGCGCGGGCGCAGTATCTCGTCACCGACAAGGCCGCCTCGCTGCCCGAAGAGGCGGCGAGCCCGCTGGCGCGGACGATCGCGCCGGACTGAGCGGCGGTCTTCCGCCCGGACCATGAAACCCCAACGCTGCTGGCGCGTTGGTCCGGCTCAGGGTCGCCGCGCGCGGCCCTTTTCGCATGTCGGGACGCGTCCGCCCTTCCGCCACCCCCAGCCAGAGGGCTGCCCTTGTCCGTCACCATCCTCCGCCTCGCCTGCGCCTGGGCGACCGTCGCCGCCTTCCTGCTGTTCGGGGAGGCCCTGCTCTCGCGCCTCGGCGAGCCCCTGGTCGCGGCGCTGGTCTTCGCCTGGCTGCTCGGCGTCATCATCTGGGCGGCGTTCGGTGTGGTGCAGGAGGCGGAGGTGCTGGCGGGGCGGCTCGGCGAGCCTTTCGGCACGCTGATCCTGACGCTGTCGATCGTCGTCATCGAGGTGGCGCTGATCTCGGCGGTGATGCTCGGCGCCAAGGGTGCGCCCACGCTGGGCCGTGACACGATGTTCGCGGTGCTGATGATCGTGCTCAACGGCGTGGTCGGCATCGGCCTGCTCGTCGGCGGGCTGCGCCATTTCGCGCAGAGCTACAACATGAAGGGGGCGTCGTCCTATCTGGCGGTGATCATCCCGCTGACCGTGATCCCGCTGGTGCTGCCGAACTTCACGACATCGACGGGGCAGGGCACGCTGACGACGCTGCAGTCGGTCTCGTTTTCGGTGTTCACCATCGCGCTCTACGGCGTCTTCCTGGTGCTCCAGACCGGGCGTCACCGCTCCTTCTTCGTCGAGCCGACGGGCGATCAGGCCCCGCCGGTGCGCTCGGCCGCGCATGGGGCGGCGCCCGATCCGGCCGAGATCGAGATCGCCGAGGATGACGGGCACGAGGACCCCGGCGGCGCGACCCTCACCCATGTCGGCCTGCTGCTCGCCAACATCCTGCCCATCGTGATCCTGGCGAAGAGCCTCGCCGTGGTGCTCGATTTCGGCATCATCCAGCTCGGCGCCCCGGTGGCGCTCGGCGGCATCCTGATCGCGATGGTGGTGTTCACGCCGGAATGCATCGCGGCGCTGCGCGCCATCAGCGCCAACCACCTCCAGCGCGCCGTCAATCTCTGCCTGGGGGCCGCCGCGTCGACGCTGGGGCTGACCGTGCCGGCCGTGCTGGCGATCGGCCTGTTCACGGGGCAGGAGGTCGTGCTCGGCCTCTCGGGCGCCAACATGGTCATCCTAGCGATGACGCTGCTGCTCTCGACACTGACCTTCACCGGCACGCGCACGACAATGCTGGAGGGCGCCGTGCATCTCAGCGTGTTCTTCGTGTTTTTGGTGCTGGTGTTCAGCCCGTAGGGGATGAGGTTAGCTCTCGACCATGACGGACATTGCGAAACCTAGCCGTCGCCTGTATTATTGCGATCTCTATCGGTGGCTTAGATTTTCTTTAAAACCGATTGTGCTTGCACCCTCAGCCTTGAATGATTTCCGATAAGAAGCAGGTCAAGCACCGGAGGTTCTTTCAGTGTCGAACCGTTATAAAGTCGACCAGTTCGAAGTTGCCGATGAAACTGGGCTCCGCCTCACGATCATTCAGTATAGGGTCTATTTGACGTCGAATGAGATCACCGGTGATCGGATGGGCAGGGAGCCCACCGTAGAAATGGAGTTCAGAACGCCAAACGGTCGTTTTGCCGAGGAGGCCGGAGACGGAATTTTCGTGGTAGAGGGCCACAACAGACCCCTTCGGAAAGTCTGAGATGTAGTAACTGCTTCCCACGAGCCCAAGCGTCGCGCTTCAACTGAACCCGCACGCGGCCCGGTCGGTCAGTGCGCCTGCCCGTTGACCGCTAACTCCGCCTCGATGAACGCCGTCACCTCCTCCGCCGCGACGCCATGGGCGATGAAGCTCTGGCCGATGCCCCGCGCCAGGATGAAGGTCAGGACGCCGCGGCGGACCTTCTTGTCCTGGCCCATCGCCGCGACGATCTCCTGCGCCGTGCCGGCTCCGCCGGGCACCTGCTGGAGCGTCGAGGGCAGGCCGACGGCGTCGAGATGGCGCGCGACGCGGATCGCGTCCTGGCCGGAGCAGAGCCCCAGACGCTGCGAGAAGCGGAAGGCGAGTGCGAGCCCGATCGCCACCGCCTCGCCATGGACGAGGCGGGTGGAGTCGTAGTGCGTCAGCCGCTCCAGCGCATGCGCGAAGGTGTGGCCGAGATTGAGCAATGCGCGGTCGCCCTCCTCGCGCTCGTCGCGGGCGACGATGGCCGCCTTGGCGCGGCAGGAGACGGCGACCGCATGGTCGCGCTCGGGGCCGCCTTCGATGATGCGGCTCCAGTTGACCTCGCACCAGTCGAAGAAGGCGGGGTCGTCGATCAGCCCGTATTTCACCACCTCGGCATAGCCGGCCTTGAACTCGCGCTCGCTGAGGGTGTCGAGAAGGGCGGTGTCGGCGATGACCAGCGCGGGCTGGTGGAAGGCGCCGATCAGGTTCTTGCCATGGCTCGAATTGATGCCGGTCTTGCCGCCGACGGAGGAATCGACCTGCGCCAGCAGCGTCGTCGGGATCTGCACGAAGCGCACGCCCCGCCGCAGCACGGCCGCCGCAAAGCCGGTGAGGTCCCCCACCACGCCGCCACCGAGCGCGATGACGAGGTCGTCGCGCTCGATCCTGGCCGCGAGCAGCGCGTCGCAGAGCGCGGTGAACTGGGCATAGGACTTCGTCGCCTCGCCCGGCGGCACGGTGATGCGGGTGAAGCCGATGCCCTCCTGCTGCAGGCAGGCCTCCAGAGCCGGGGCATGGAGCGGGCCGACGCGCTCGTCGGTGACGACAGCGACCTTGGCGCCCGGTGCCATCGCGGCGATCAGGGCGGCGGCCTCGCAGAGCTGGTGGCGGCCGATATGGATGTCGTAGGCGCGGCCCTCCAGCGCGACCGGAACCGTGATCCGGGCGCCGGGCGTCGGGGCGGGGGTGGTCATGGTGCGGGCTTCCGGTCGGGAGGGGTGTGCAGATGCCGGTCGAGCGCGGCCAGCGCCGCTGTCACCACGACGTCATGGGGGTCGTCGCGCGACAGCAGGGTGAGGTCGGAGAGCGCATAGACCGGCTCGCGCTCGGCCAGCATCCGCCGCAGCGTCGCCTCGGGATCGGCGGTCTGCAGCAGGGGGCGGTTGGAGCGCTTGCGGACGCGGCGCATCAGCACATCGGGCTCGGCCTTGAGCCAGATCGAGATGCCGAGTTCGGCGATGCGCGCGCGGGTCTCGGCGTTCATGAAGGCGCCGCCGCCGGTCGCGAGCACGAGGGGCGCGCGCGTCGTCAGGATGCGACTGATGACGCGGCGCTCGCCATCGCGGAACTCGCTCTCGCCGCGCTGCGCGAAGATCTCGGGGATCGTCATGCCCGCGGCGGTCTCGATCTCGGTGTCGGCATCGACGAAGGGCATGCCCAGCCGCGTCGCCAGCCGGCGCCCGACCGAGCTCTTGCCGGAGCCCATCATGCCGACGAGCACGATCGCCCGCGGGCCGATGGCCGCCCGCAGGGTCGCCGGGTCCGGGCCGATATCCTCACCTCGTGGCTGGTCGAGCGTCTCGACGATCGTCATAGCGATGGAAGCCTTGTCTTCAGCGCCCTTTAACATGAGCCGTCACACAACGTCAGGCCCCGCGCCGCATTTTGCGGCGCTTGTGGCCTTGCCGTCCTTGCCGGCATCCGCCATCTCCCGAAAGATGGCCGGCGCCATCGCAGCCACAGCTTCAAGGGTTCGCCTCACCGTGCCGACGCTGTTCCGATTCGTCGCCTTCCTGGCCCTGCTCGGCGGACTCGTCTTCGGCGGCATGGTCGCGCTGGTCACCTTCGTCAAGCCGGAGCCGCGCGAGATGATCGAGGTCGTGCCGCCCGCGCGCCTGCAGCCGAAATGAGCCGGATCGCGCAGGCGCGGCGCAACGGCTTCCTCGACATGCTCGCCGCCGAGCGCGGCGCCGCCCGCAACACGCTCGACGCCTATCAGCGCGACATCGACGATTATCTCGAATTCCTCGGCGGGCGGGCGCTGGAGGCCGCGACGGCCGACGACATCCGTGGCTGGCTGGCCGATCTCTCGGCGCGGGGGCTGAAGGCCTCCTCCGCCGCGCGGCGGCTCTCGGCGGTGCGGCAGTTCCACCGTTTCCTCTACACCGAAGGCTTCGCCTCCAACGATCCGACCGCGGCGATCCAGGGGCCGCGGCTCGGACGGCCGCTGCCGAAGGTGATCTCGGTCGCCGATGTCGAACGGCTGATTGCCACCGCCCGGGAGGCCTGTCTGCGCGAGGGGCTGACGCCGGTTGCGCGGCTGCGGGCGCTGCGGATGCGCTGCCTGATCGAGATGCTCTACGCCACGGGCCTGCGCGTCTCGGAGTTGATCGCGCTGCCGCTCTCGGCGGCGACGACGCGCGAGCGCTTCCTGGTGGTGCGCGGCAAGGGCGGCAAGGACCGGCTGGTGCCGCTGAACGAGCCGGCGCGCGAGGCGGCGCGGCTCTGGCTGGCGGCGTTGCGCGAGAGCGGCGCGAGCGACGGCCGCTGGCTGTTTCCCGCCGAGGGCGAGAGCGGGCATCTCACCCGCCAGGCCTTCGGGCGCGATCTCAAGGCGCTGGGCGGGGCGGCGGGGCTGTCGGGCGCTGCCTTGAGCCCGCATGTGCTGCGCCACGCCTTCGCCAGCCACCTGCTCCAGAACGGCGCCGATCTGCGCGTCGTGCAGGAACTGCTGGGGCATTCCGACATCGCGACCACGCAGATCTACACCCACGTCCTCGACGACCGCCTGAAGAGCCTGGTGCGGGACCTCCACCCGCTGGCGGACGAAGCCTGAGAGAGCCCCGATGATGACGACGCGCCTGACACCGCTCCCGCCCGAGAGCTTCCGCAGCAAGCCCTGGAAGAATGGCGGCGGCATCACGCTCGACATCGCCGACGCGACCGCCCCCGGCGCCGACCCTGCCGGCTGGGAGGGCATGGTCTGGCGGCTCGGGCGGACGGCCATCGTCCAGCCCGGCCCGTTCTCCGACCTCACCGGCTATGAGCGGCTGCAGGCGGTGATCGTCGGCTCGGGCCTGGTGCTGGAGGGGTCTTCCGGCGCGATCGACCTGCGCCGGCCCTTCACGCCCGTGCGCTATGATGGCGGCCTTCCGCTGGTCAGCCGGCTGGAGAACGGGCCGGTCGAGGTCGTCAATCTGATCGTCGACCGGGCGCTGTGCAGCGCCGATCTCGTGGTGCCGATGCCGGGAGAGGTGGTGGCGCTGAAGCCCGCCATCCATATCCTCTACGCGCCGGGCGAGGCGGTGACGGCGCGTTGCGGCGGCGAGGCGATCGCCGTTCCCGGCGGGCACGCGCTGCGCATCGACACGGAGGGCGAGATCGCCCTGACGGTGGAGGGCGGTCGCGCCCTGCTGGCGACGATCCGGCTGCGCTAGCGCAGGCTCAGTCGCAGCGCAGCGGCACGGCCTTGCGCGGGAGTTCACCGATCGCGGGGACGAACTGGCCGGTCTCGGGATCGAGCAGCATCAGGACGCCGGTGGCGACGGCGAAATAGGCGCCGTGCAGGTGCAGCCGGCCCTTGCTCTCGAGGATCTGCACGCAGGGGAAGGTGCGCAGATTGGCGAGCGATTGCTGGATCGAGGAAAAGGCGAGGCGCTCGACATAGCCGTCCAGCGTCTCGTGGCGGCCGCGCCCGCCGGTGCGCTCGGCCGCCGGCGCGATCAGCGTGATCCATTTGCCGATGAAATCGCCCGAGGAGAGCGGGCCCTGGGCGTCGTCGGCGAAGGCGCGGATGCCGCCGCAGCGGCCATGGCCGAGCACGACGATGTGTTCCACCCTCAGCGCCTGGACGGCGTATTCGAGCGCCGCCGAGGTGCCGTGGAGCTGGTCGTCGGGCGAGAAGGGCGGCACGAGATTGGCGACGTTGCGGACGACGAACATCTCGCCGGGCCGCGCATCGAAGATCACCTCCGGCGAGACGCGCGAGTCGCAGCAGCCGATCAGCATGATCTTCGGCGTCTGGCCGGTCTCGGCGAGCTGTTCGTAACGGTCCTTCTCGCGGTCGAAGCGATCGTCGAGAAAGGCGCGGTAACCTTCGGTCAGCCGCTCGGGGAAGGGGGATGCGGGCGTCTCCATGCCGCCTTCGAACAGGAGGCAGCGGCTTTCGTCAAGCCGATGCTGCGCTGCGGCATGGCCGGTCTGCGTTCACCGGGGCCCGCCGGCGGCCTCGAGACGGGCGGCCAGAGCGGCCGGATCGCCCGCGATCGCCAGCAGCTTGACCCGCGCGGTCGCCCCCGTGGCGAGCGTCACCGCGCTGCGCGGAAGGCCCAGTTCGCGGGCGAGCAAAGCGATCAGGGCGGCATTGGCCTCGCCCTCGCTCGGGGCGGCCCGTACCCGCGCCTTCAGCACGGGCCGGCCGTCGGACAGGATCTCGATGCCGTCGATGGCATCGCGCCCGCCGCGCGGCGTCAGCCGCACCGACAGCCGCAGGCCGTCGGCCGTCGCGGTCCAGGGCAGGCCCCCGGCCGCGGACGTCACCTCAGAAGACGGCCGGGTAGAGATAGAGGACGATGACGCGCTCGATGAAGAAGATGATCAGCAGCAGGACGATCGGCGAGAGGTCCAGCCCGCCCATCTGGGGCAGCCTGTTGCGGATCGGGCGCAGGACCGGCTCGGTGATGCGGTAGAGCATGTCCCAGATCGTCGAAACGAACTGGTTGCGCGTGTTGACGACGTTGAAGGCGATCAGCCAGCTCAGCACGGCCGAAATGATCAGCAGCCATGTGTAGATCTGCAGGGCCAGCAACACCACGTCGAGAACGGCACGCATCGGGAATCCTCTGGATCATCGTTGGCCGGTGCCCGCCGTCGCGTGCGCCGCAAAACTCATGGCGCAAGCGATTGACAGACACGCGACGCAGGGCCTAGAAGGCCAGCGCCTCGGGGCTGTAGCTCAGTTGGGAGAGCGCTGCAATCGCACTGCAGAGGTCAGGGGTTCGAATCCCCTCAGCTCCACCAGGCCCATCGCGCAAGCGATTGATCTCCCAGAACATTGTCGGTGCGGGTCGGGTTGGCCCTCGGTCGTGCCCCTGGCTCGGCTGCCGGTCTGCGGCGGGCCACGGCCGGCCGCCAGCCGTGTGACGCGTGCTTGCCCGTCGCGATCGGCTTCGGGTGACAGGATGGCCGCGCCTCGGGCCCGTTCGGCCCTGGCCGGCGTCGCAAGCGCGTTGGGGCACGAGGGTACGAATGCTCTCGGCTCAGGCTGTGCGATTCTTTGCGCTGCTCGCCTGCCTCGACCTCATGGAGCTCGACGCGCCGGGCCACCGGCCCCTGGCCCGGTCGGACAATCCATCGACCACTCCGAGGCCGTGATCCCCGTCGCCATGGTCAGCCGCTCGCGTCGTGTCGGCCATCGGGTTCGATCTCAAACGGGCTCCGAGACGGCCGATGTGCCTTGTCGTCAGCGCAGGCCACTCGGGGGCAGCGGCGGGGCCTCGTTGATCAGCGTGATCGTCACCCGTCGGTTCGGCGAGAGGTAGGGATTGTCGGGGAAGACCGGCTCGGTGTCGGCGCGTCCCACCACGGAGGTGAAGCGGTCGTTGGGGAACCCGGCGCCCGACAGGATCTCGCGCACGGCGAGCGCGCGCCCGGCGGTGAGGCTCCAGGGGTCGCCCGACCGGGCCGAGCCCGGACGCACGGCGGCGGTGTGGCCGGTGATGGCCAGGCGGTTGGGCAGCCGGCGCAGGGTGGGCGCGAGCGCCTCCAGCACGAGACGGGTGCGGTCATGCGGGCGGACCGAGCCCTCGGGGAACATGGAGCGGCCGTCCTGGTCCATGAGGGACACGTCCAACCCGTCCTTGCTCGGCTCGATCACGATGTTGCGCGAGATCTCGGCGAATTCGGGCATGGCCTGGAGCGCCTGCCGGATGCTGGCCGCGGCGCTGTGGTTGGCCGGCACGCCGGAGGCCGGGCGGTTGACGTCGCGCTCGGTGGCGCGGCCCGCGCTGGTCCGGCGCGTTCCCTCTTCCTGCCCGCTCGTGCTCGCCGCGTTGTCGCGGGGCGCCGACGATTTGGCGCCGGACTTGTCGATGGCGGTGCCCATCAGGACGCCGCCGGAGCCACTGGTGGTCGGACTCACATTCGCGGGGGCGAAGTATTCCGCCAGGCCGATCTTCTGCTCCTTCGTCGTCATGCTGATCAGCCACATCAGCAGAAAGAACGCCATCATGGCCGTCACGAAGTCCGCATAGGCGATCTTCCAGGCCCCGCCATGGTGCCCGTGAGCGGCCTTCTTGACCTTCTTGATGATGATCGGCTGGTCAGTCTTGGCCATCGCGTTCCTGCTGGGGATTGGGTCAGACGGTGGCGGGGAGATTGGCGGTGGCGGCTTCCACTTCGCTGAAGGTCGGGCGGACGTCGCTCATGAGCGCCTTGCGGGCGAATTCCACCGCCATCACCGGCGGCTGCCCGGCGATGTAGGCGAGGAGGCCCGCCCTGAGCGACAGGAAGTACTTGGATTCCGCCTCGTAGGTGCCCTTCAGCGAGGATGCCATGGGACCAAAGAAGCCATAGGCGACGAAGACGCCGAAAAAGGTGCCGACGAGCGCGCCGCCGATCAGATGCCCCAGCACCTCCGGCGGCTCGGAGATCGACCCCATCGTCTTGATCACGCCGAGCACGGCTGCGACGATGCCGAGCGCCGGTGTTCCGTCGGCGATCGACTGCATGGCCGCGACGATCCGCTCCTGCTCCTGGTGGTGCGTCTCCAGTTCCTCGTCCATGAGCGCCTCGATCTCGTGGACGTTGTCGGCGCCCAACGACAGCATGCGCATGTAGTCGCAGACGAACTCGACGGCGTGATGGTTCGCCGCAAAGGTCGGGAACGCGTTGAACAGCGTCGAGTCGTGGGGATTTTCGATGTGCGGCTCGACCGCGAGCAGGCCCTTCTGCTTCGCGAGCTTGAACAGGGAATACTGCATTCCCAGCAGCTCGACATAGCAATCCTGCTTGTACTTGGGTCCCTTGAAGATCGTGCCGAGCATGGAGGGCACGGCCTTGAGCACCGGCCCCTGGTTGCCGATGACGAAGGCACCGATCGCGGCGCCGAGAATGATGACGTATTCCCATGGCTGCCAGAGGACGCCGAGCTTGCCACCCATCGCCGCATAGCCGCCGAAGACGCAGAGGAAGACGATAACTGTGCCGACGATCAGCCGCATGGACTTGCCACCCCCCGGGCCGCCGCAGGTCAGTGCCCCGCGAAGCCATTACTGTTTCAAGGAGATGAACGATCGAGGTTAACGGCGGGTTTAGAGCCGGCGGCCGCAGGGGGACGGCGACGTCGTGCCGCGGCTGCGAGGCTTGCGGGCAGCAGCGCAGGCCCTCGGGGGACGCGATCGGCGCGTGGTGCGTGTCCGCCCGGCCCGGTCACCGGCGTCCGGGGCGGGACCGTGCCGGGCCATCTTCGACGTGGTGCTTTCAGTGGAGCGCAGCGTCACCCAGGCTTTCGAAGCGGACCTCTGCCGCGGTTCGTCGGCGTTGGCTAGACCCGCCGCGCCGGTGACGTCCCTGTTGGGCCCGCGCGGTTCCTGCGCCCGTCCGGCGCCTGAATCGGTCGGCTGCTGGCAGCTTCAGGCGCGTTCGAACTCGGCATCATAGGCGGCCGCCAGCATGGCGTGGCAGGCCTTGGCCTGTTCGCGCACGGCTTCCAGCGTGACATGGTTGGCGATGTCGATCAGGTCGCGCAGCGCGAAGTCGACCGCCGAGAGCAGATCGAGTTCGGCGCCGGGCTGAACCTCGTCCCGGGCGGGCGGAAGCCGAAACTGCAGAACCTGTCCCATATCACTCTCACTGTTGGCGAATCGCCTGCAGTGTGGCGCGAGCCGGGTCAGCAATCGGTTAATGCGGCGCCGATGCTTCAGTTCTGGATGAAGTTCGTCGGCAGCGGCTTGACCGCGGGGCCGCTGAAGGAGCCGGTGCGGGC
Organism: Bosea sp. RAC05; assembly: GCF_001713455.1. Lineage (NCBI taxonomy): Bacteria > Pseudomonadati > Pseudomonadota > Alphaproteobacteria > Hyphomicrobiales > Alloboseaceae > Allobosea > Allobosea sp. RAC05. Next base: position 60,311 of record NZ_CP016464.1, on the reverse strand, counting down.
GTCGTTGGGCTCGGCATGGCTGAAGCCGAGCGCCGCGGCGGGGCTCGGGCCGGCGATCGGCGAGGCGGCCGGCGCGGTCGTGCGGGCGCGGGCGGTGGCGACCGTGACACTGCGCCCGGCGGGCGCGGGGCTGCGCGCGACGGCGGCGAACAGCGAATCGAGTCCCGAACGGTCGGCGTCGTACTGCGCCTCGATCGGCGTCGGCGCGGGGCGCGCGGGCGCGGCCGTGGCGACGCTGACGCCGCCCCTGTCCGGGCGACTCGGCGGCAGCGGGTGCGAGACGGCGACGAGCTTGCCCTCCGGCAGCGCGGCAAGGGCGGCCTCCGAGCCACGCAGCCCGGCGGAGGCCGGCAGCGGCGTCGACTGGCCGGCGAGGCCGAATCCGGTCAGCGCGACCGGGCGCAGCGGCGGCAGCGGGGCATTGGTCGGCTTGCCGGCGACGACGCTCTCGACGAGCGCGGTCATCTCGCCGGGCCGACGCGGCGGCAGGGCCGCGAGGATGAGCTTCTGGTCGGTGCCGGCCGTGGCGGGCGCGAAGGCGAGCGCTCCACCCGCCGAAGGCAGCGCCGCGACCTGGACGGTCCCTTCAGCCTCTCCCGGCAGCGTCAGGCTGCGCGGGCGGGCAAGGGGAAGCGGCGCATCGACGAGGGCGGGCCGCTTGTCCTGTGCGGGCGGCGGTGCGGCGGCGGCATTGACCGGCGCGACGGCCTGGGCCTCCGGCGGCTCGGCCGCCCGCGGGGCGAGGCGTTCGGCGCGCTCCTGCGCAAGCGAGCGCGTGGCAGGGGCCGATGGCGGCGCCAGGGCGACGGCGAAGCGGCCGCCATCGGAGGCGTTGCCGTCGGCATAGGGATTGGCGTTGGCATAGGTGATCACGGCCGGCTGCGGCTTGGGCGCGGCGCGCCGCCCGCGGGTCGGGCGCGCATCCGCCTCTTCCTCGTCGCCGCCGAAGAGCGAGGCCCACAGGCTCTTGCGGCCCGAGGAGATGACCGCGCCCTCGTCGAGGTCGGCCGCCGCATAGCCGGCCACCGCGCCGCCGCTGGCGAGGATCTCGGCCTTGGCGATCTCGTAGCCGCCCAGCGGCTGGCCGTCGGCCGGCAGATGGACGGTCTTCTCGTCCGGGAAGAGGCGCACGAGCTGGTCGCGCGTCATGCGCGGCCAGGAGCGCACCGAGCCGGCATCGAGATGGATGAAGGGTGTATGGGCGCCTGGATAGAAACCGACGCCGCCGCGCTGCAACCGCATGCCGGCCTCGCGGATGCGGGCGGTCGCGGCGTCGGGCAGGTAGAAATCCATCGCCTTGCCGAGCATGTGCTGGCTGTGCTTGGCGACCGCGCGCGAGCGCCGGCGCAGCATCGTGTTGGTGCCCGGCGAGCGATAGGCGGAGACGACGTGGAAGGGCTGCTCGGACCCGACCTGGCGCTGGACCTCCCAGGCGACGTCGAAGAGCCGGGGATCCATGCGGATCGGCTCGTCGGTGCGCCAGTCGCGCAGGGCCCAGTTTAGCTTCTCGAGACCTTCGGCGACATAGCGACCGTCCCGCTTGAAGGTGACGGTGACCTCTTCCTTGGTGTGCATGTGGCGGATCGAGATCGTCCGCGTGTCGCCATTGGCGATCGCATCCTGCGTGCCGCGCACGCCGAGCAGGAGGGCTCCGGCCGCGACACCGAGCGTCAAGGTCCGGCGAAGGACCTGTTTCGGGCGCGCGTTGCGTGCCGAAAGCGTGGCGTCTGAGCTGCCCAATCTGCTGACCCGTCTCGATGCCCCGCTTGGGCGGCGCGTGATGAACGTGAACGAACAGTTGCGGAGAAGCGTTAACGCCTCGTTAGCAAGCCGGCAATCGCCGTGCCAGCCCTTTCTGCGCGCTTCTCCGCTACGCGCCGATCGTGGCGAAACGGTGCCGCTGCGCCGGCCCGATTCGCGAGCGCGGCGTCAGCTGCGCGATTCGAGCGCCTGGCGCACCATGCGGTGGAAGCCGTAGAGATCCTCGAAGGTGGTGAGGCTGCCATCGGCGCCGACGACATGGGTGTTGTAGACGAGGTGGATCGCCAGCGGCTGGGGCAGGTTGATCCGGCGCTCGCCAGAGCCGATCAGGCGCTTCAGGCGGTCATGCGTCCATTCCGGCCCGAGCACCTGGTCGGCCAGCAGGAAGGGATTGTCGACGCGCACGCAGCCATGGCTGAAGGCGCGGCGCTCCTGGGCGAAGAGCCGGCGGTTGGGCGTGTCGTGCAGATAGACCGAATGGTCGTTGGGGAACATGAACTTGATCCAGCCGAGCGCGTTGCGCTCGCCCGGCGGCTGGCGCACCGAGATGCCGCCGCCCTTGTTCCGCGTCACCACATAGCCGCGCTTGGCGGCGTATTCGGGGTCGGCTGCGAGACCGGGCAGGAATTCCTTGCGCAGGATCGAAGGCGGTACGTGCCAGGACGGATTGACGATGACGTGGTCCATCTTGTGCGAGAAGATGGGCGTCGCGGTTTCCGGCTTGCCGACGATGGCGCGGGTCTCGTGCACGACCTCGCCCTGGCGGATGACGCGGACCCGGAACTCCGGCACGTTGACCATGATGTGGTCAACGCCGAGGTCGCCCGGCAGCCAGCGCCAGCGCTCCATCTGGGCGATGACGTCCTGCTCGCCGCGGGCCGTTGCCGGCGTGCCGAGCGCGGCCAGCGTCTGCGCGCCCAGGACCCCGTTCGCGGGCAGGCCGGCCTGCTTCTGGAAGGCGGCGAGCGCGGTCGCCGTCGAGCGGTCGAAGACGGGCTCCTCCGTCGGGCCCAGCCCGAGCCTCGCGCGCACCAGCGGCACGCGGTCGTCGCGCATGCCGACCTTCAGCGCCGGGCCGGAGGGGATGCGCACGAGCGGCGTGTCGTCCTGATGCTCGCGCAGCTCGACGAGCTTGGCCTTGAGCCGGAGATAGCCCTCATGGGGCGGGTTGTAGGCGGCGAGCACGGCGCCGGCATCGGCGGCGCCCGCCAGTTCCGAGAGCACTTCGGTGGCGGAGGGCAGCGACAGCGTCGGCGTCAGCAGCTTGGAGAGGCGGCGCGGATCGACGCGGGCGCCGCGCGCGTCGCGGGCATAGAGCACGGCCAGCGCCGAGAGCCGAACATCGGCCTCGGCCAGGCTGCCCTTGTCGCTCGCCTCGAAGGCGGGGAGGGGATAGTCGGTCGGTCGCAGACCGTCCTCGCCGGCGCGGCCGAGGCGATCGGTCAGGCGCAGCCCGGCGGCGTTCCAGCCGCGGCCCTCGATCCAGAGCGGCCGGTTGCCGTTGGCCTCGTAGGCCGCGAGGATCTCGGCGCGCTCGCGCTCGGCGAGGCGCGGCAGCGCCAGCGCATCGGCGGTGCGGGCGGCGATGTCGGCGGCGAATTCGGTGCCGGCCGGCAGGTCGACGACCACCTTCGGCAGATCGGGCGGGGCAATCGCCGGCTCGGCGCTGCGCAACACGGGTGCGGGCTGCGGGGCGGCGAGCGCCGGATCGGCCGGCGGCAGCTCGATCTGGGGGATGTCGAGGGTCACGGGCTCGTCGGGCACCGCGACTGGGGCAACCGGCAGCTCCGGCGTGGCGAGGCTGCCTTCGGGGCGCGCCGAGGGCGTGACCGCACCGGTGATCATCTCGGGCTCGGCGGCGGGGGCGACGGCGGTCTGCGGCTGCGGGGCGGGTTCCAAGGGCGCCGCTTCCGCGCCGACGGGCGCCGGCGCGACGGGGGCTGCTCGTCCGGAAGCAGGAGGAGGGCGGGCTGTTCCGGCAGCGGAATGCCCAGCGTCGGGTCGGTCGAGGGGCCTTCGGCGGAGGCGACGGTGGCGGTCAGGGACAGGGCCAGAGCCGAGACGCAAGCCAGATCCGCCCAGTGGCGACGACGCATGGTCGCTAATCCTGAATTCTGCCGAGAGCCGCATTCCTGCGTGACTCGGCCGGTTTCGACAAGATGCGGCAGCGCAACACGCGCTGCCATTCGGTTGGTCGCGGCTCAGGCCGCGTCGGTTTCATCCGTGCCGGCTTCGGCCTCGATCAGTCCGTAATCCTTGAGCTTGCGATAGAGCGTCGAGCGGCCGATGCCGAGCTTGCGCGAGATCTCCGACATGTGCCCGCGGTAATGGGCGAGGGCGAACTTGATGATCTCGCGCTCGAGCTCGTCGAGCGTGCGCATGTCCGAACCGGCGACGAGGTCCAGCGCATTGGGGTCGCGCACCGGCATCTGGATGATGCGGGGGGTGTCGTTGCGCGCCTCGGCAGGCCCCAGCGAGGCCGGGGCGGGCGGGATGCGGACGTCGTAACCCTCCATCTGCGCGGCGATCTGCGGGAATTCGGCGACGGTCAGCTCGTCGCCGTCGGCCAGCACCACGGCCCTGAACATCGCGTTCTCGAGCTGGCGGACATTGCCCGGCCAGTCATAGCCGCTGATGAGCGAGAGGGCCTCGGCACCGATGCCGCGCAGCTTCTTGCCCTCCTCCGCCGCGAAGCGCGCGAGGAAGCCGCGCGCCAGATCGGCGATGTCCTCGCGGCGCTGGCGCAGCGGCGGCAGCGTGATCGGGAAGACGTTGAGGCGATAGTAGAGGTCCTCGCGGAACTCGCCCGCCTTGACCTGGTCGAGCAGGCTCTTGTTCGTCGCCGAGATGATGCGGATGTCGACGCGCACCGATTTCTTGCCGCCGACGGGGTCGACCTCGCCCTCCTGGATCGCGCGCAGCAGCTTGACCTGAGCATCGAGCGGCAATTCGCCGACCTCGTCGAGGAAGAGCGTGCCGCCGCTGGCCTCGACGAACTTGCCGACATGGCGCTCGGTGGCGCCGGTGAAGGAGCCCTTCTCGTGGCCGAAGAGGATCGACTCGACGAGGTTGTGCGGGATGGCGCCGCAATTGACGGTGACGAAGGGCTTGCCCTTGCGGTCGCTCGAGCCCTGGATCGCGCGCGCCAGCACCTCCTTGCCGACGCCGGATTCGCCCTCGATCAGGATCGGGATGTTGGACTTCGCCGCCCGCTCGGCCAGGCGCACGACGCGGGCCATGTCGGCGCTCTTGGTGGCGAGGTCGCGAAAGCCCAGCGTGCCCGACGCGCGGCGCTTGATGTGGCGCAGCTCGTGTTCGAGTGCGCCGAGCTTGAGCGCGTTCTTCAGCGAGATCTGCAGCCGCTCGGCGCCGACCGGCTTGACCACGAAATCGACCGCGCCGGCCCGCATCGCCTGGACGACGGTCTCGATGGAGCCGTTGGCGGTCTGCACGATGACGGGCGTCTCGATCGCGCGTTCGCGCAGCGCCGCGAGCACGCCCATGCCGTCGAGCTCGGGCATGACGAGGTCGAGGATGACGGCGTCGAAGCGCTCGCCGTCGGGGCCCGTCAGCAGCTGGAGGGCGGCCTGCCCGGTTTCCGCGACGGCGACATCGTAACCGGAGCGCCTGAGCATGGCATCGAGCAGCCGCCGCTGGACGGGGTCGTCGTCGACGACGAGAACTGTGGCAGTCATGACACCTCGGTAGCCGGAATCGCCCGGAACAGTGCCATCGGCCGATGGAATCGCTGTTCCGTTCTGGGGCATCCTCGGCCAGAACGGTTAAGCGGCGCTTAAGGGCACGGGCCCGGTCCGCGACGCCGGGTCCGCCAGAGCCACATTGATCCCGCCGACCGTCCTGCGCATATGAAGGCGAACCGGATTGAAGGCTGCGAGGTGATCCCAAGATGATGACTGCGTGCGACGGCGTCCTGCGGACGAAAGCCTCCGAGACCGCCGCGGCCCTGGCGAAATCGCTCGGTGCGCTGCCGGAATGGGACCTCGGCCATCTCTATCCCGGCATGGAGTCGCCGGAGCTGAAGGCTGATCTCGAACGGGCCATGAGCGATTCGCAGAGCTTCGCGGCGCTGTATCGCGGCAAGCTCGGCGCGCTCGCCGAACGCGAGGACGCTGGCGCCGTGCTGGCCGAGGCGGTGAAGGCCTTCGAGGGGCTGAGCGACCGGCTCGGGCGGATCGGCGCCTATGCGGGCCTCGTCTATGCGGGGGACACCACCGATCCGCAGCGCGCCAAGTTCTATGGCGACACGCAGGACAAGCTCAACGCGGCCGTGACGGAGCTGCTGTTCTTCGAGCTCGAGCTCAACCGGATCGAGCCCGAGCACCTCGCTCGGATCGCCGCGACGGGCCCGCTGTCGCATTGGAAGCCCTGGCTCGACGATCTCGCCAAGGACAAGCCGCATCAGCTGGAGGACCGGATCGAGGCCCTCTTCCACGAGAAGTCGATGACCGGGCACGCGGCCTGGAACCGGCTCTTCGACGAGACCATCGCCTCGCTGCGCTTCCGGATCGGCGGCGAGGAGCTGACGCTGGAGCCGACGCTCAACAAGCTGCAGGACGCCGACGGCGCGGTGCGCAAGGCCGCCGCCGAGGCGCTGAGCGAGGTGTTCCGCGGCAATCTGCGCGTCTTCGCGCTGATCACCAACACGCTCGCCAAGGACAAGGAAATCTCCGACCGCTGGCGCAAGTTCCAGGACGTCGCCGATTCGCGCCATCTCGCCAATCGCGTCGAGCGCGAGGTGGTGGATGCGCTGGTTTCGGCGGTGCGCGCGGCCTATCCGCGCCTGTCGCATCGCTATTACAAGCTGAAGGCGAAGTGGTTCGGCCGCGAGGCGCTGGATTTCTGGGACCGCAACGCGCCGCTGCCGAAGGTCGAGCAGCGCACGATTCCCTGGACGGAGGCGCGCGACACGGTGCTCGACGCCTATGGCGCCTTCTCTCCCGAGATGGCCGGCATCGCGCGCCGCTTCTTCGACGAGCACTGGATCGACGCGCCGGTGCGGCCCGGCAAGGCGCCCGGCGCCTTCGCCCATCCGACCGTGCCCTCCGCGCACCCCTATGTGCTGGTCAACTACCAGGGCAAGCCGCGCGATGTGATGACGCTCGCCCATGAGCTCGGGCATGGCGTGCATCAGGTTCTGGCCGCCCATAACGGCGCGCTGATGGCCCCGACGCCGCTGACGCTGGCCGAGACGGCGAGCGTCTTCGGGGAGATGCTGACCTTCCGGCGGCTGCTCGACGGCACGCAGGACCCCAAGCAGCGCAAGGCGATGCTGGCCGCCAAGGTCGAGGACATGATCAACACGGTCGTGCGCCAGATCGCGTTCTACTCCTTCGAGCGGAAGGTGCATGAGGCGCGCAAATCGGGCGAGCTGACCGCCGAGGCGCTGTGCGAGCTCTGGATGAGCGTTCAGGCGGAGAGCCTGGGGCCGGCGATTCGCCTCGGCCCCGGCTATGAGCCGTTCTGGTGCTACATCCCGCACTTCATCCACTCGCCCTTCTATGTCTACGCCTATGCCTTCGGGGATTGCCTGGTGAACTCGCTCTATGGCGTCTACCAGAACGCGGCTGAGGGCTTCCAGGAGCGCTATTTCGCCCTGCTCTCGGCCGGCGGCACCAAGCACCACGCCGAGCTGCTGGCGCCCTTCGGGCTCGACGCGCGCGATCCCGCCTTCTGGCAGATCGGCCTGACGATGATCGAGGGGATGATCATCGAGCTGGAGGGGATGGAGTAGCGGGGGGCTTCCGCCGGAGGTTTGGACCCACGCCGTCATCCCGGGCTTGACCCGGGATCCATCGGAGGGCTCCGGAGCTCTACGATGGATCCTGGAGCTGCGCCGCTTCGCGGCTTGTCCGGGATGACGGAGCGCTTTCAGCGACATTCGCCAACGTCAGAACTGCAGCCTCAAGCCCACCTGCGCGACATTGGCCGTGTAGTCGGAGCCCTGGGCGCTCGAGTTCAGCCGCTCATGGGTGAAGCTCGCGCGGATCGAGACGGTGCGCGTCAGCTTGTAGTCGAGGCGGGCGCCGATGCTGGAGGAATCCTCGCGCAGCCCCTGCCCCTCATATTCCGTGCGGTTGAAGCTGCCGAAGGCGGTGACGGTGAGGTTGCGGCGCAGCGCATGGGCGACCTCGAGCGCAACCCGCCGCGCTGTGGTGCCCGACGAGCCTGCGATGGTGGTGTCGCCGAGTTCGGAGGTGCCGCGCAGCGTCACGGTGGTGAGCGGCGTCGGTGACCAGATGATCGCGGCGTCGCCGATCAGTCCCTTGAGATTGCGCAGGCGGGCGTCGTCGTATTTGCGGTCCTGGTAGCCGACCGAGACCTCGCCGGTCAGCTGGCGGCTGATCTCGACGGTCGAGCCGACGCGCCCGGTGAGGCCGTTCGAGGAGCGGCGGTAACCGCTCGAATCGATCGCCTGGTCGAAGTCGCGCGTGTCGACCTCGCCCTGGACGAAGGGCCGGAAGCCCGGCGTGACCTCATAGGCGGCGCGCAGGCGCAGGCCATATTGCGTCTGGTTGCGGTCGCGCTGGCTGACGACGCCGCCATTGCTCAGCTTGCCGTCCTCGTAGTCGCTGCGGTCGACCGAGCCGCGCAGCGTCATCTGCAGGCGGTTGATGTCGTGGGTGATGCCGGCCGAGGCGCCGTACTGGTAGACCAGCGGGCGGCCGACGACGGCCGCGGTCAGATCCGGCGAGCCGGGGCGCTGGGTGTCGAGCCGGGCCCGGGTTTCGAGCAGGATGCGGGTGTCGCGCGAGGCGTCGAGCCGCAGCTGGAGGTTGCCCTCGCCATCGGGGCGGGAGGCCTCGCGGTCGCGGTAGAACTCGCTGTAGCCGGCGCGCAGCCGGCCGGTCAACTCGTGCACGTTCCAGTTCGACTGGATGTCGATCTCGCCCTCATGGCGGCTGAAGGGCGAGGCGTTGCGCGTCGGCGCGGCGGTGCGCTGCGGGTTGTTGTCGTAGCCGACGCTGTTGGTGAGCGCGGGCCGGAGCACGACGCTGCCGAGCCGGAGGCCGAGCGGCGCATAGGGGTCCTCCTGCGCCGCCGGGGCGCGGCGGGGCGGCGGTGGTGCGGGCGGCACGGCGGGCAGGCCGGTGACCGTGGGCGGCGGCGCGCGGAACTGGCGCTGGGTGACGCCGCGCACGCCGCTGCCGCGCACGGAGCGGCTGGCATAGGGCGGGGCCCGGTTCGAGATCGCCGAGGGCTGGGAGCGGATCGGGCCGGCGGGATCGCCGAGGACGTCGGGTGCCGCGGGGACAGCCACCGGGTCCCGCGGCGGCTGCTGGGCGACATAGGCCGGAACGGTCGGGCGCAGGGCTGTCCGGCGCGTCTGCTGGGCCGAGACGACGGTCGTCGCCAGCACGAGGCTGGCGGCGGCGACGCCGGTCAGGAGCAGGGTGGCGCGGGTTGACACGGGGCTCGGTCGCTCCAGGCATGAGCTCTGACGCGCCCGGGACGACGCGCATGGTTAACGGAGTTAGAACGAACTGGGTTAACGGGGCGTCAATGATGCACCGCGGGCAGCGGATCGTTCGCGCCGCCGGTCGCGGCCAAAGCTGGCGAGCCGGAGGCCGCCTGTGCTAGAGCGCGCGCCATGACAGCCGATATCCGCGCCTCCGCGCTCCGCACCATCGCGACCGAGCGCGCCGGCCTCGACATTCTCCACGATGCCCTCGCCGATGGTCTTGGCGAGCCCTTCGGCGCCGCCGTGGCGATGATCCGGGCCGCGGGCGGCCGCGTCATCGTCTCAGGGATGGGCAAGTCCGGCCATGTCGGGCGCAAGATCGCGGCGACGTTGGCCTCGACCGGCACGCCGGCGCATTTCGTCCATCCGGCCGAGGCCAGCCATGGCGATCTCGGCATGGTCCAGCCCGAGGATGTGGTCATCGCCCTGTCCTGGTCGGGCGAGACGGCGGAACTGGCGGCCATCGTCGCCCATACGCGGCGCTTCCGCGTCGGGCTGGTCGCGATCACCGCCAATGCCGACAGCGCGCTCGGCCGCGAGGCGGATGTGACGCTGCTCCTGCCCAAGGCGGAGGAGGCCTGTCCGAACGGGCTCGCGCCGACGACCTCGACGACGATGCAGATGGCGCTCGGCGATGCGCTGGCGGTGGCGCTGCTCGAGGCGCGCGGCTTCTCGCGGCAGGATTTCTTCGTCTACCACCCGGGCGGAAAGCTCGGTGCCCAGCTCAAGACGGTCGCCAGCATCATGCATCGTGATGCCGCGCTGCCGCTCTGCGGGCTCGATGCCGCGATCGCGGACGTGGTCGCGTTGATCTCGGAGAAGGGCTTCGGCTGTGCCATCGTGGTCGATGCGGAGGGCGTTCTGGCGGGCGTCGTCACCGATGGCGATCTGCGCCGCAAGCTGATGCGCGGGGGACCGGCGCAGCGGGCGCGGGACGTGATGAGCGCCAATCCCCGCCGGATTGCGCCGGACGCGCTCGCCGGCGAAGCGCTGGAGATGGTCAACCGGCTGCGCATCACCGCGCTGATCGTCGCCGATTCAGACCAGCGGCCGGTCGGGCTCGTGCATGTGCACGATCTCTTGTCGCTCGGGGTGGCTTGAAGGGGCGATCCGTCCCACTCCAGCCCTCATCCTGAGAAGCAAGCCGGCAGGCTTGCGTCTCGAAGGATGTTCCAGATGTGACCGGGGCCTCCTGGAGCATCCTTCGAGACGCTGCTTCGCAGCTCCTCAGGATGAGGACCGAGGGGCCTGCGGGTCGTTCTCGATCAGGATCGGCCGTCCATGCGGCGTCGCCTCGGCCGCGCGGGCCCATGACGCCGCCAGGCTGTCGATGCCGTCGTGGGAGGCGAGGCCCTTCTCGATGAGCAGGTGCTCCAGCGCCTCGCACCAGCGTTCGTAATAGTCCGAGCCGTCGCGGCAGCCGCCCCTGGCCAGCGCCTCGCGGATTTCCGCGCCCAGCGCCTGCGCCCATTCGTCGGCCGTGAAGACGCCGCGCTCCTGCAGCTGCACGACGAGCGCGAAGACCATCGCCTGCCAGGGTTCGGCGAAGACGGGGCCGCCGGCATCACGCGGGATCGGCGTGTCGCCGGCCAGCGTCGCGAGGTCACGCGGGTTCAAGATAGCTCTCCCAGGCCTCGATCGAGACGGTCGATGTGGGATCGGCGTCGCTGCCCCAGAGTTCGGGGCCGGTGAAGACGACGGTGTAGAGCCACTGCGCCGATTCCGGCAGCCCCTGCGCGCCGGTGTCGGGAAAGACATGGCAGCCGGTGATCCGCTCGATCACGCCCTGCTTGCCGCGGGCATAGCGCGGCAGGCGGGTGTGGTGCCGCGGGTGCATCACGACGGTGCGCACCCGGTCGCCGACCGCGAAACGCGCCGGGGCCTCTGCCTCGCGCTCATAGGGGAAGCCGCGGCGCAGGACGGTGGGAACCTCCTCGCCCTTGAGGACGCGCTTGGGCGTCTTGGCCGGCGCGAGCGGCTGGCCCTGCTCGAGCTCTTCGGGCGTGACGAAGCCCTGCTCGACCAGCATCCGGTTCAGGCCGGCGAGCCAGATCTCGTAATAGGAGGAGGAGAGATATTGCGCTGGCGGCAGGCTTTCGCGCGCCGCGCGGATGCCGTCGATCGTCCAGGCGCCCATGGCGCCGGCGGCGACATTGATCGCCAGCACGCGCTTCTCCCATTCGGCATGGAAGATCGGCTCGTCGGTTTCGGGGCGCACCGGGCCGAAGCCCATCTGCCCGCCGAGATCCTGGGCGCCGTTCATGACGCATCCTCCATGCGCGGCAGCCCCGTGCCGATCATCGCATCGCGGTTGACGATGGAAGCGAGCTTCTCCTCCGACCAGCCCTCGGTCCCAGCCGGACGCATGGGTATGACGAGGAAGCGCGTCTCGGCGGTCGAATCCCAGACGCGGATGCGCTGGCCTTCCGGCAGCGTCAGGCCGAAATCGGCGAGCGTGCCGCGCGGGTCGAGCACCGCCTTGGACCGGTAGGGCGGGGATTTGTACCAGACCGGCGGCAGGCCGAGCAGCGGCCACGGATAGCAGGAGCAGAGCGTGCAGACGATCAGGTTGTGCTCTTGCGGGGTGTTGAAGCAGGCGACGGTGTGCTCGCCGCCGCGCCCGCCGAAACCGAGTTCGGCGACGGCGGCCGTGCCGTCCGCCTTCAGCCGCGCCGCGAAGGCGGGATCAGTCCAGGCGCGCGCCACGACGCGGGCGCCGTTGCGCGGGCCGATCTTCGTCTCATAGGTGTCGACGATGGCGTCCAGCGCAGCGGGATCGACATAGCCCTTCGCCACCATCAGCGATTCCAGCGCCTTCACCCGCGCCTCGATCGGCGTGAAGTGGTTGTCGTGATCGTGGTCGTGATGGTGGTGGTGGCCGCTCATCGGTATTCTCCCGTTCAGGCCAGCGCCGCGCCTACGCGATCCGGACCCGCGCCGCGCGCTCGAAGGTCGTGGCGAAGGCGATCAGCGACTTGTCGGAGCCCTTCGGCCCGAGCAGCGACAGGCCCAGCGGAGCCCCCTCGCGCCGCGCCACCGGCACGGTCACCTGCGGAAAGCCCGAGAGGCCGCCGAGGCAGAGCAGGCGCAGCGCCCGGTTGCGGAAATCGTCGAGCTGGTCTTCCGGCGCGCTGACCAGTGGGGCGATGTCGGGCACCGTCGGCAGGATCAGTACGCCGTCCTGGCCGAGCAGCTTGGCCAGCCGCGTGCGGAAGGCCTTGCGCACGGCCTCGCCCTTGGCGTGGTCGGCATCGGTGATCGCCTTGGAGAAGGCGAAGCGCTCGGTCACGCCGGGCCCCAGCGGCATGGCCAGGCGCTCGATCAGCGCGCCGTCGGCGGCCCAGGCCTCGCGGCCCTGCAGCCAGCGGAAAGCCCAGTACAGCGCATCGAGATCGCGCACAGCCTTCACCGTCTCGGGCTCGCCGAGCTGCGGGACGATGCGCTGGACGACGTTGCGCAGGATCGTCTCCGCTTCCGGCACCGCCTGGGCGAAGAGGTCGTCGGCGAGCAGCAGGCGCGGGGTCACCGGCAAGGCGAGCTTGTCCTTGCCGAGCAGCACCTCGCCGACGCGGGCGAAGACCTCGCCGTCGCGGGCAAACCAGCCGGCGGTGTCGAACGAGTCGGCCAGCGGCCAGGCCCGCTTCAGGGAGATCCGGCCATGGCTGGGACGGATGCCGAACAGGCCGCAATAGCTCGCGGGCGCCCGGACCGAGCCGCCCGTGTCGGAACCCAGCCCGATATCGGCGAGCCGCCCGGCGACGGCCGCCGCTGAGCCCGAGGAGGAGCCGCCGGTGATGCGGTCGGGCGCCGCCGGGTTGATGGGGGAGCCGAAATGCGCGTTCTTGCCGTTCAGCGAGAAGGCGAGCTCGTCGGTATGGGTCTTGCCGACGAAGCGGGCGCCGGCCTCGAGCAGCGCCTTCACCACCGGCGCGGTCTTGGTCTTGATGCCCGACTGGGCCAGCACCAGTGGCGAGCCCGCCCCGGTCGGGTAGCCCTTGACGTCGTAGAGGTCCTTCACCGCCAGCGTCAGCCCCGCGAGGGGGCCGGTCGGCGCGTGTTTCACGGGCGCCTGCGGATAGGGAACGAAGCAGCGGAACGGATCGTCGACGAGCATCGTGGTCACCCCCTAGCAGCCTTTGGCATCACCGTCGGAGCGCGGATCATGCGCCGCCTCGACATGGCCCTTCGGGTGCTTCACCAGCATGCCCGCATGGCCGAACTGGTCCGAATAGGCCTCGGAATACTCCTCGACCGGGTGCCCGGCACCGGTCAGCCTCGCGAGCAGCATCGGGTCGAAGCGGCTTTCGAGCTTGAGCGAGATCGATCCCGCCCCCCAGGTCCGGCCGAAGAGCCAGCGCGGCGCGTCGATCGCCGCCGCCGGCCCCGCACCGAAGCGGTAGCGCGACAGGATCTGCGCCTGGAACTGCGGCTGGCCGTCCCCGCCCATCGCGCCATAGGAGTTGATCCGCCCGTCGTCGAAGCGCGCGAAGGCGGGGTTCAGCGTGTGGAACGGCTTGCGGCCGGGCTGCAGCGGGTTCAGCGCCTTGGCGTCGAGCGAGAAGGAGACGCCGCGGTTCTGCCAGTTGATGCCGGTGCGCGGCAGGATGCAGCCCGAACCGTACTCCCAGTAGATCGACTGGATGTAGGAGACGGCCAGCCCCGAGCCGTCGATCGCGCCCATCCAGACGGTGTCGCCATCGCCGGTCTTGAACGGCCAGGCGGCGGCACGGCGCTTGTCGATCGCCGCCGCCTCGCGGGCGAAGACCGTCTCGGTCAGGACGCTGGCGGGATCGACCGTGGCGAAGGCGGGGTCGGTGACGATGCGGTCGCGGATCGCGAAGGCGCGCTTGGTCGCCTCGACCAGCCCGTGGTGGTAGTCGAAGCCGTCGGCCCGGGCGACGCCGAGCTGCTCGAAGATGCCGAGGATCATGAGCGAGGCGACGCCCTGCGTCGGCGGCGGGCAGTTGTAGACGGTCAGCCCCGGCAGCCTGATCGAGAGCGGCGCGACGAAGCGGGCCTTGTAGCCCTCGAGGTCGGCGCGGGTGACGGGGGCGCCGATGCGCTCCAGGTCGGTGGCGATCTCGCGGCCGACATCGCCGCGGTAGAAGTCCGACAGGCCGGCTTCCGCGAGCTGGCGGAAGGTCTGGCCCAGCGCCTCGGGCTTGCGGCGGGCCCCGGCCTTGGGCTGCTCGCCGCCCGGCCAGAAGAACTCGCTGAAGCCGATCGCCTCCTTCACGGCGTCGACCTGCTGCGGCCAGGTCCGCAGTTCGGAGGCCGAGACCTCGTAGCCCTCGCTGCAATGGCGGATGGCGTCCGCCAGCAGGTCCTTCAGCGGCATCTTTCCGCCGAGGGTCTTCGACAGCGCGAGCGCCGCCTCCCAGCCGCCGATCGCGCCCGCGACCGTGACGGCGGAATCGGGCCCGCGCGAGGGAATGACGTCATGGCCCTTGTCGCGATAGCGCGCGATGGTGGCGAGCGCGCCGGCCGGGCCGCAGGCCTCGACCGCATGGACCTTGCCGCCGGGCTCGTGGATCAGCCAGAAGCCGTCGCCGCCGATCGCGTTCATGTGCGGGTAGACCACCGAGATGGTCGCAGCCATGGCGACCATCGCCTCGATGGCGTTGCCGCCCTCGGCGAGAATGGCGCGGCCGGCTTCGGAGGCGAGGTGGTGGGGCGCGGCGGCGGCGGCCGAACCGAAGACAGGCGTATCGATCATCAGGGTCTTTTCAAGCTCTGCGGGACGGGCCATCTCGGGCGGAGGGCGCGATTTTGTTGCATGCCAAAGCCGGCTTCGCTAGAGCTTGCGCCGGAAAAGTCGCTGCGCCCACGCGCGGTTAGCGAGGACTGACAGCATGGCCGCAAGGCAGACCAACTGGCGCAACCTCATCCTGGTGGTTTCGCTCGGCATCCTGATCGCCGTCCAGCTCTTCGGCGTCGCGCTCGCCTCCGGCTGGGCGCTGGCCGGTCTGTTCGAGCTCGGGCCGATCGTCGGCTATGTGCTGATGGCGCTGTTCTCGGGCTTTGCGGCCTATGGCATGCTCAACCTGATGCGGCGCGTGCTCAAGGTCGAGCGGCTGACCGAAGGCGGCTGAGCGCGCCTCACGGGCAGGCGCGCAGGATCACCGGGTCGGCTTCGGGCGGCAGGTAATCCCCCATCGGCCGGCAGCGCCCGGCGATGCAGATCTGCCAGTCGGCGGTGGCCCCCGAGCGCCGCATGACGATCTCCCGCTTTGCCGGCAGCTGCGGACGCCAGCGCCAGAAGCCGTCGACGAGTCGCGCTTCCGGCGGCGCCTCCATGCCGGCGCCCGAGCCCTGGATCCGCGCCTCGATCAGCGTCACGCCGTCGGGCCCGGCGCGCCAGACCTCCTCCCACAGCGTCTTCTGGACCGAATGACGCCAGGCGAGCGTGATTTCGCTGGCGCCGAGCGAGACCGCGAGGGCGCCCGCGGCCAGGCAGAGGGTCATGCCCGGGCCCGCTCAGGCCGTCGCGGCGCGGTCGGTTGCCCGGGCGCGCCAGAGATGGACGCCGATCAGCAGGGCGGCGAGGCCGAAGCCGATCTCGTCGGTGATCGGCAGGGCCATCACCAGCGAGGCCGCGGCGGCGGCCGCCAGGGCCCGCTCCCACACCGCCATGTCGCGCTTCAGGAAGCCGATCGTCGCCGCGCCCCAGAGCGTGATCGCCAGCAGCGCTTTGCCGATGATGTAGGCGGCCCCGAGCGCATAGGAAAAGCCGGTGACGCCCTGCACCGGTTGTAGCATCAGAGCGGGATCATAGACTGCCATGAAGGGGATGACGAAGCCCGCCATCGCGATCTTCACGGCCTGTAACGAGATTCTGAAGCCTGATTCCTTGGCGATCGGCGCTGCCGCGAAGGCCGCCAGTGCGACCGGTGGCGTCAGGTCCGCCATAATGCCGAAATAGAACACGAACATGTGGCTGACGATCAGCGGCACACCGAGCTTCAGCAGGATCGGCGCGGCGATCGAGGAGGTGATGATGTAGTTGGGGATCGTCGGGATGCCCATGCCGAGAATCAGGCTGACGATCATCGTCAGAAAGAGTGCGAGGAAGAGCGACTTCTCGCCGACGGCGACGACCGCGTTGCCGAAGATCGTGCCGACGCCGGTGAGCGTCATGGTGCCGATGACGATGCCGACCACAGCGCAGGCGACACCCACCGGAATGGCCTGTCGTGCACCGTCGGCCAGCGCCTCCCGGCAGGCGGCGACCGTCTCGGCGCCGCCGCGCGTGGTCAGGCTGGCGAGGACGAGCAGCAGCACGACCCCGACCATCACCAGGATGCCGTACCAGAAGAAGAAGGCGCAGAGCAGCCCGAGGCCGACCCAGAACAGCACCCGCAGCGCGATCGAGCCGATCCCCAGTGCCAGCGAGCCGCCAAGGATCAGCACGACCGTGAGCGCCAGCCCGACCGAGCCGGAGAACAGCGGCGTGTAGCCGGAGAACAGCAGGTAGACGAGCACCGCCAGCGGCGCGATCAGATACCATTTCGTCGCCAGCGCCTTGCCGGCGCTGGGCAGTTCTTCCCGCGGCAGGCCGACGAGGCCACGCTTGCCGGCTTCCAGATGCACGGCCAGGAAGGCGGCCGTGTAGTAGAGGATCGCCGGCACGATGGCAGCCTGGACGATGTCGGCATAGGGCACGTCGATCGTCTCGGCCATGATGAAGGCGACCGCCCCCATCACCGGCGGCATGATCTGGCCGCCCATCGAGGCGGTGGCCTCGACGCCGCCGGCGAAGGCGGGGCGGTAGCCGAAGCGCTTCATCAGCGGAATCGTGAACTGCCCGGTCGAGACGACATTGGCGACGCCCGAGCCCGAGATCGTGCCCATCAGCCCCGAGGAGAAGACGGCGACCTTGGCCGGGCCGCCGCGGGCGCTGCCGAACAGCCCCATGGCGATGTCGGTGAAGAGCTGGATCATCCCCGCGCGTTCGAGGAAGGAGCCGAACAGGATGAAGAGGAAGATGAAGGTGGCGGAGACGCCGGTCGGGGTCGCGTAGATGCCCTCCGTCCCGAAGGACATGTGCTCGATCACCTGCTCCAGCGAATAGCCGCGGTGGTTGAGCGGGGCGGGCAGCCATTGCCCGAACAGGCAGTAGGCGAGGAAGAGGCCCGAGACGATGGGCAGAGCCGGCCCCATGAAACGCCAGCAGATGACGAAGAGGACCGCGATGGCCGCGATGCCGACGACGAGGTCGGCCGGCGTGACCTCGCCAGCGCGCGCCACCAGCTCCTCGTAGAGAACCCAGTGATAGATGCCGATCGCGAAGCCGATGCCGGCGAGCGCCCAGGCCGAGACGACGGCGAGCCGGCCATGGCTCTTGTGCTGGGCGAGCAGGCCGCCGGCGACGAGGCAGAGGAAGCCGACATGCAGCGTCCTCAGGATCTGGTTGGGCAGCGAGCCGCCGAAGCGGGCGAGCAGCTCGACGACCACCAGCATCGGCAGGAAGGCGAGCAGCATCTCGAGCCAGGGCCGGGAGCGGGCGGCCCGGACGAGGATCGCGACGAGCCAGGCTGCCATGGTGAGGCGCAGCCCATCGACGAGGGTGACGCCGGCGACGCGATGGTCGAGCGGGACGTTGAAGGCGGTGGCGATCTGGAACAGCGAGAAGGCGATGGCGATCCAGAACAGCAGGCGACCCTGCCAGCCCGCGCCGAACCCGGGCGGCAGGCCGTGCTCCGGATCGACCGGGACGGCCGGCGTCTGCGCATGGATGCCGCCGATATCCGGCACGGCCAGGGGCTTGGTCTCGTCTTTGCTCATCGTCGTCATCCGCTCAGAGAAAAGGCGGGGCCAGACATGCCGGCCCCGCCCATCGGTCGCCGGCCGGTCCGGCTCAGGAGCCGACCTTGAGACCCTTTTCCTTGAAGTAGCGCGCCGCGCCCGGATGCAGCGGGATCGGCATGCCCTCCAGTGCGCCTTCGAGCTTGATCGAGCGCGCGGCGGCGTGGGCGGCGCCGAGATCTGCGAGGCTTTCGTAGATCGCCTTGGTCATCTCGTAGACGGTCTCTTCCTTCATGCCCTCATGGGTCACGAGGTAGTTCATCACCGCCGCGGCGGGGACCGCCGCCGTCTGGCCGGTATAGGTGTTGGCGGGGATGGTCGCCTGCACGAAGGGCGGGCCGGCCTTGTCGACGGCGGCGGCGGGCACCTCGACGACGACGATCTCGACCGAGGTCGCGAGGTCGCGCAGCGAGGCGACGCCGAGGCCGGCCGACTGCAGCGTTGCGTCGAGCTGGCGGTTCTTCATCAGCTCGACGGATTCGGCGAAGGGCAGGTACTCGATCTTTCCGAGATCCTTGTAGCTCATGCCGGCCGCGGCCAGGATCGCGCGCGCATTCAGCTCGGTGCCCGATTTCGGCGCGCCGACCGAGAGGCGCTTGCCCTTGAGATCGGCCAGGGTCTTGATGCCGCTGTCCTTGGACGCGACGATCTGGACGTAGTTCGGGTAGATCGCGGCGATGCCGCGCAGCTTCTTGAGCGGCGACTTGAAACCGGCTTCCTCGTCGCCCTTCCAGGCGGCGGCGAGCGAGTCGCCGAGCGTGAAGGCGATCTCGCCCTTGGCCTGCTGCAGCAGCTGCAGGTTCTCGACCGAGGCCTTGGTGGCCTGCACGGTCGGGCGGACATTCTTGATCTTGTCGCCATAGATCTTCGAGAGCGCGACACCGAGCGGGTAGTAGACGCCCGAGGTGCCGCCCGTCAGGACGTTGATGAAGTCCTGCGCGCGCGCGCTGGCGGGGGCAAGCGCGATGAGGGCCGCGGTGGCGATGCCGGCGAGACGCTGGCGGGATGTGATCCGTTGCATGCAATCCTCCCAATCGATTGCCGGCCTGATGCCGGTCTCGTCCTGTTGTAGATCAGGCCACCGCCAAATTGAAAGGCGCGGAGCCACCAACATGGCCCCACGCCATGAGCAGACGATGTTTTCGCCATGATTGGCCGGCATTCGCGAGGGGGCACCGGCCCGGTTGCCCTTGCGGCCGGGACGAGCTAGCCCCAAGTCGAGCGACCGAAACTCCAGCGTCCGTCCCTCCAGCCAAACGAGCCCGCTTGCCATGGCCTCCAGCGCCCGTCCGCCCCGTCCCGACCGACGCCTGCTTCTCGCCGGCGCCACTGCGACCGCCGCGCTCGCCGCACTGGGCTTCCCGTCCGAGGCGCTGGCGCAGCAGGGGCTGCGGCTGGGCGAGGCGGAGAGCTTCGCCTTCGACGCGCTGAAGCAGCGGGCCCGCGAGATGGCGTCGCGCCCCTATCAGGCGCCGCCGAGCCCGCGCCCCGACGTGCTCGAGCGGATCGACTACGACGCCCATGGCAAGATCAGGTTCAAGCCGGAGATGGCGCTCTGGGCGGACGGTCCCTCGCCCTGGCCGGTGACCTTCTTCCATCTCGGCCGCTACTTCCAGAAGCCGGTCCGGATGCATGTCGTCGAGGGCGGCCGCGCCCGCGAGATCGTCTATGACGAGAGCTATTTCGAGATGCCCGCGGATTCGCCAGCGCGCGAATTGCCGCGCGGGGCGGGCTTCGCCGGCTTCCGCTTCCAGGAGAGCCGCACCGGGCATCCCGGCCGCAAGGGCGAGAAGCTGGAGTGGCAGAAGAACGACTGGGTCGCTTTTCTTGGGGCCTCCTATTTCCGCGCCATCGGCGAGCTCTACCAGTACGGCCTCTCGGCACGCGGCCTCGCCATCGACCCCGCCGTGGCCGGCAAGGCCGAGGAGTTCCCGGACTTCACCCATATCTGGCTGGAGACGCCGCAGCCGGGCGCCGAATATGTCGTCGTCTACGCGCTGCTGTCGGGCCCGAGCGTGGCGGGCGCCTATCGCTTCCGGATGCATCGCGGCAAGGGCGTGACGATGGAGATCGAGACCGAGATCCATCTGCGCCGGGATGTCGAGCGGCTCGGCATCGCGCCGCTGACCTCGATGTACTGGTACTCCGAGAAGGCCAAGGCCACGGCCGTCGACTGGCGCCCCGAGGTGCATGACTCCGACGGCCTCGCGCTCTGGACGGGTGCGGGCGAGCGGGCGCTGCGCCCGCTCAACAATCCGCCGCGCACGATGGCGTCGTCCTTCATGGACGAGAATCCGCGCGGCTTCGGGCTGGTGCAGCGCGACCGCGAGATCGGGCATTATCTCGACGGCGTCTTCTACGAGCGCCGTCCGAGCCTCTGGGTCGAGACGCAAGGGAACTGGGGCAAGGGCGCGGTCCAGCTCATCGAGATCCCGACCGACGACGAGATCCACGACAACATCGTCGCGATGTGGGTGCCGGCCGGCCCCGCCCGCGCGGGGGCGACCTATGCGCTGCGCTACAAGCTGCACTGGCTTGCCGACGAGCCCTTCCAGAGCGATCTCGGCCGCGTCGTCGCCACGCGGCTGGGCAATGGCGGCCAGCCCGGTACGACCCGGCCCAAGGGCGTGCGCAAGTTCATGGTCGAGTTCAAGGGGCCGGCGCTGGAGACCATCCCCTTCGGCGTCAAGCCCGAGGTCGTGCTCTCGGCCTCGCGCGGCAGCTATTCCTACATCTTCGCCGAAGCGGTGCCCAACGACGTGCCGGGCCATTGGCGCGCCCAGTTCGACCTCACGGTGGACGGGACCGACCCGGTCGAGATGCGCTGCTTCCTGAAGGCGGGCGACAAGGTGCTGACCGAGACCTGGCTGTATCAGTATCTGCCGTTCTGAGGCGGCAGCCGCTGAGCCCGCTCCCGCGATCGGCCGGGCCGACGACCATCCTTGCCTCTGCCGCGCCGTAACATTATATCATCCCATATGGCTGATCGGCACGCCCATCCTGTTTCCCACGCCGTCCCGCAGGCTCCGGGCTGGTCGCTGCTGCGCCTCTCCGCGCTGGGGCGCATGGGCCTGGCGGCCGGTGTCGTCGTGCTGCTCTGGATCGCGACCTTCGCGGTGATCGCGTGACGCTGGGAACCGCCGCCATGTCCGCCATCCGCCTGACCGATCTGACGCTGGGCTATGACCGGCACCCGGCCGTGCATCATCTCTCGGGCGAGATCGCCACGGGCAGCCTGACGGCCATCGTCGGCCCCAACGGCGCCGGCAAGTCGACCCTGCTCAAGGGCATCGCCGGGGCGCTGTCGCCGCTGGACGGCGACATTGCGCTGGCCCGCGGCCGGCGTCTCGCCTATCTGCCGCAGCAGGCGGAGCTCGACCGGTCCTTCCCGAT
This sequence comes from Bosea sp. RAC05, assembly GCF_001713455.1. Classification (NCBI taxonomy): domain Bacteria; kingdom Pseudomonadati; phylum Pseudomonadota; class Alphaproteobacteria; order Hyphomicrobiales; family Alloboseaceae; genus Allobosea; species Allobosea sp. RAC05. Next base: position 38,872 of record NZ_CP016464.1, on the reverse strand, counting down.
CCATGTCTATGATCTCGTGGCGATGGGTCTGTGGAACCGCGCCGGCATCTTCGGGCGCATCGGGGGCGGGGCCGCCGCCAAGATCGAGGCGGCGATCGCCGCCGTCGGGCTCGCCGGCTTCGAGCGCCGGCCGATCGGCGCGCTTTCCGGTGGCCAGATGCAGCGCGCGCTCTTCGCGCGGCTTTTGCTGCAGGACGCCGACATCATCCTGCTCGACGAGCCCTTCACCGCCATCGACGCCCGCACCACCGCTGATCTGCTGGCGCTGGTGCAGCGCTGGCATGGCGAAAGCCGGACCGTCGTCGCGGTCCTCCACGACATCGAGACGGTGCGCCGCGCCTTCCCGCAGACGCTGCTGCTGGCGCGCGAGAGCGTCGCCTGGGGCGCAACGGCCGATGTGCTGACCCCCGCCAACCTGCTGAAGGCGCGCCGGATGGTCGAGGCCTTCGACAGCCACGCGGCGCCGTGCGAGCGCGACGCGGCGTGATGCTGCCCAACCATTGATGTTCCCTCAGCCCTCATCCTGAGGAGCGCTCCACAGGAGGACGTCTCGAAGGATGCTCCAGTGTGTGCGGGAGCCTCCTGGACCATCCTTCGAGACGCCGCTTCGCGGCTCCTCAGGATGAGGGCTGAGAAGGCGGAAGAAGAAAAAGCCGATGCTCTACGACCTCTTCATCGGCCCCTTCGCCGAATTCGACTTCATGCGCCGGGCGCTGGTCGGCGTCGTCGCGCTGTCGGTGTCGGGCGGCGCGATCGGCGTGTTCCTGATGCTCAGGCGGATGAGCCTGACCGGCGACGCCATGGCCCATGCCATCCTGCCCGGTGCCGCGATCGGCTATCTCGTCGCCGGCTTCTCGCTGCCGGCGATGACGCTGGGCGGGCTCGCGGCCGGCTTTGCGGTGGCGCTCGCGGCGGGGGCCGTGGCGCGCGTCACGGTGATCAAGGAGGATGCCTCACTCGCCGCCTTCTACCTGATCTCGCTGGCGCTCGGCGTCACCATCGTCTCGCTGCGCGGCTCGGCGGTCGACCTGTTCCATGTCCTGTTCGGCAATGTGCTGGCGCTCGACGACGACGTGCTGATCCTGCTCTCGGGGGTGGCGACGGTCTCCCTGATGACCCTGGCGGCGCTCTATCGCCCGCTGGTGATGGAGTGCGTCGATCCGGGCTTCCTGCGCTCGGTCAGCCGCTCCGGCGGCCTCGTCCATCTCACCTTCCTCGGCCTCGTGGTGCTCAATCTGGTGGCCGGCTTCCATGCGCTGGGTACATTGCTGGCGGTCGGGCTGATGATGCTGCCCGCGGCGGCGGCCCGCTTCTGGACCGCCGACATCACCCGCCTGATCCTGCTCGCCAGCGGCTTCGGCATGGTCGCGGGCTATGCCGGGCTGGTGATGTCCTATTCGGCGGGCAGCAATCTGCCGGCGGGGCCGGCGATCATCCTGGCGGCGGGCGCGCTCTATCTCGGCTCGCTCCTGCTCGGCACGCAGGGCGGCCTCGCCCGTCGGCTCTTGCCGCGTCGCCATCTTCGGGCGTAGTGATGTTATAGTGTTGCATCACTCTCTGGAGGCTATCATGCCGAACCGTCGCGCCCTTCTCGGCGCCCTCGCCGCCGGGCTGATCCTCGCCCATGCGCCGATGGCCGCCACCGCACAGGAGAAACTGCCCGTCGTCGCGAGCTTCTCGATTCTCGGCGACTTCGTGAAGGAGGTCGGCGGCGATCGCATCGCGCTGACCACGCTCGTCGGCGCCAATGGCGACGCCCATGTCTATTCGCCGACGCCGGCCGATGCGAAGGCGATGGCCGGGGCCAGGCTCGTCGTCGTCAACGGGCTGAAATTCGAGGGCTGGATCACCCGGCTGATCAAGTCGTCCGGCACCAAGGCGACGATCGCGACCGCGACCACCGGCATCACGCCGTTGCAGAACGAAGCGGACGATCACGACCACGGCAAGAAGGACAAGCACGGCCACAACCATGCCGGCCAGGACGATCCGCACGCCTGGCAGAGCGTCGCCAACGCCAGGATCTACGTCGCCAACATCCGCGATGCCCTGGTGAAGGCCGATCCGGCGGGCCAGGCGAGCTACGAGGCCAATGCGACGCGCTACCTCGCCCAGCTCGATGCGGTCGAGGCCGAGGTCAAGGCGGCGATCGCGCGCATTCCGGCCGATCGCCGCAAGGCGATCACCTCGCACGACGCCTTCGGCTATTTCGTCAAGGCTTACGGCATCGAGTTCATCGCGCCGCAGGGCGTCTCGACCGAAGCCGAGGCCTCGGCCAAGGATGTCGGCCGCATCATCCGGCAGATCAAGGCGGAGAAGATTCCCGCCGTCTTCCTCGAGAACGTCACCAATCCGCGCCTGGTCGAGCGGATTGCCAAGGAGAGCGGCGCCAAGGTTGGTGGCCAGATCTTCTCCGACGCGCTGTCGGACGCCGCCGGTCCGGCCGGGACTTACATCGCGATGATGAAACACAATATAAGCCAGATCGAAAAGGCGCTCGCCGCCGGCCCGGCCTGACCGTCGGCCCTCACATTCCAGCCCTCATCCTGAGGAGCCGCGGAGCGGCGTCTCGAAGGATGGTCGAGAGCGCGCTGGGAGTATCCTTCGAGACGAAGCCTTGCGGCTTCTCCTCAGGATGAGGGCTGGAGGTGTCTCAAGCCGGGGCGCGACGAGCGCTCCGGCACCGCCGTTTGAAGAACCAAGGGTCACACCCATGTCCGAGAAAATTCCCGTCACGGTGCTCACCGGCTATCTGGGCGCCGGCAAGACCACGCTTCTGAACCGCATCCTCACCGAGGACCACGGCAAGAAGTTCGCCGTCATCGTCAACGAGTTCGGCGAGGCCGGCATCGATGGCGACCTCGTCGTCGGCGCCGACGAGGAGGTCTTCGAGATGAACAACGGCTGCATCTGCTGCACCGTTCGCGGCGACCTGATCCGCATTCTCGACGGGCTGATGAAGCGCAAGGGCAAGTTCGACGCGATCATCGTCGAGACGACCGGCCTGGCCGATCCCGCCCCCGTCGCGCAGACCTTCTTCGTCGACCAGGATGTCGGCGACGCCACCAAGCTCGACGCGGTGATCACCGTGACCGACGCGAAATGGCTCAAGGACCGGCTCAAGGACGCGCCGGAGGCCAAGAACCAGATCGCCTTCGCCGACGTCATCGTCCTCAACAAGGTCGACCTGGTGACGGCGGAGGAACTCGCCTCGGTCGAGGCGGCGATCCGCGCCATCAACCCCTATGCCAAGCTTCACCGGACCGAGCGCTGCGCCCTGCCGATCGACCAGCTGCTCGACCGCAACGCCTTCGACCTCGACCGCATCCTCGACATCGAGCCGGATTTCCTCGAATCCGGCCATCACCACCATCATTCGGACGAGGTCCGCTCGATGTCCTTCACCATCCCCGGCGATGTCGATCCCGAGAAGTTCATGCCCTGGATCAACGATGTCAGCCAGGCGCAGGGGCCCAATATCCTGCGCTCCAAGGGCATCCTCGCCTTCAAGGGCGAGCCGCGCCGCTTCGTCTTCCAGGGCGTCCACATGATCCTGGACGGCGACCTCCAGCGGGACTGGAAGGCAGGCGAAACGCGCTCCTCGCGCCTCGTCATCATCGGGCGCGACCTGAACGAGAACGAGCTGCGCCAGGGCTTCGAGGCCTGCGCGGCGTGAGCCCTCCACGTCATGCTCGGGCTTGACCCGAGCATCTCCCGCCAAAGATTCTCGGGGTCCCGCTCCGCTGCGCCCGAGAATGACGGTGCGGTTCCCATGACAAACAGGCTGCGCTAGACCCCGCCCATGAACACGACCACCGCCCCCGTCTCGCTGCGCGAGCATGTCGTTCCCGTCGAGGCCGGGGCGCATGTCGTCGGTGCCCACTGGCTCAAATCGACGCTGGCCCTCGCGCTCGCCGACGGGCGGGTGCTGCGCTGGGCCGATGGGGTCCTCGACTCGGCCGAGGTCCATACCGGCGGCATCCTCTGCACCTGCAGCGATGGCGAGCGCCTGATCACCGGCGGCGATGACGGGCGTGTGGTCGCCACCGTCGCCGACGGCACCTCCACCGAGATCGCCCGCGACGAGAAGCGCCGCTGGGTTGATGCGGTGGCGCTTTCGGCCTCCGGCAGCATCGCCTGGAACACGGCCAAGACGGTCCATGCCCGCGACGACAAGGGCAAGATCCGCTCGCTCGATGTCGGCACGACGCCGCAGGGGCTGGTGTTCGCGCCCAAGGGTTTTCGTCTTGCGATCGGCCAGATGAACGGGGTGAGCCTCTGGTATCCGGCGACGGAGACCAAGCCCGAATTCCTCGAATGGAAGGGCGCCCATCTCGACGTCGTCTGGTCGCCGGACGGGCGCTTCGTCGTCTCCTCGATGCCGGAGAACGCGCTGCATGGCTGGCGGCTGGGCGAGAAGCCGAGCCATATGCGGATGACCGGCTATCCGGCCAAGCCGCGCTCGCTGTCCTGGTCGCATGACGGGCTCTGGCTGGCCTCGAGCGGGGCGGATGCCGCGATCGTCTGGCCCTTCCAGGGCGAAGGCCCGCAGGGCAAGGCGCCGCGCGAATGCGGCGCCCGCCACGCCAAGGTCACCCGCGTCGCCTTCCATCCCAAGGCGCTGGTGCTTGCGGTCGGCTATGACGATGGCTGCATCCTGATGATCCGCCTGACCGACGCCTCCGAACTGCTGGTGCGCCCGGCGCTGCGCGGCAGCGGCATCACCGCCTTCGCCTGGGACAAGGGCGGCAAGCGGCTGGCCTTCGGCACGGAAGACGGCGCCGCCGGCGTGCTGACCCTGCCGGCGGCCTAGGGCTTGCCCATGCGCTTCGGTCTCTTCGGCAAGGGCGGGCCCGACAAGAGCGAAGCGGCGGCACAGGCCAACCGCGTCAAAGAGCTGCTGCGCGAGATCGCCGGCCTCCCGGAGGAGGCTGCGATCGCCGTCAACGAGATCCTTTGCGCCGATCCCGCCTGTCCCGGCACCGAGACGGTGATCCTGCTGATGAACCCCGGCGAGAAGACGAAAGCCTTCAAGCTGGCCATGGCGATGGCGGAGGTGACGCCGGAGGCGCTGCGGGAGGCGTTGTCGGGAGAAGGGTCGCCGCAGGCTTCAGCCTGACAGCGCCGCGTTGGTCATCCCGGGTCTCCGCTTCGCTGCGTCCGGGATGACGGCGCAGATTGCTGGTGTCACCCCCTCGCCACACGCCGCGTCCGCTCGATCGTTCCCTTTCGCAGATGGACCGCACGCGTCGCCTTGAAGCGGATCAGCCGCTGGGGTGCCGTCTGTTCGGCGAGACCATGGCGCATGGTGGAGGTCTGGCCGCGGCCAGGGTCCAGAGGGGCCTTCGCCAGCACCGTGCCGCCGGAAACCAGCGCGATCAGGGCCATGATGAGGGTCTTGCGGAACATGGCGGCATCCCGGGCGCCGGCGAACCCGCTTCGCCGATGGATGCAAGTGTTAGGGAGGCGGGCGCGCGGCCGCTGTTCCCGCCGTGACAGCCGCCGGGGCTGCGCGCCTGCTGACAGAAGGCTGGACGGTGCGGTCTAAACTCCGTCAGCATTCCCCGAACGCCTCAGCACAGGCCTGCCATGCCGCCCCGCCCGCCCAAGACGATCACCCTCTCGCGCCAGCAGGCGCGACGCCTCTGGCTGCGGGCGCAGCGGCTCGACACGCGCGAGCCCTTCGGTGCGGGGGCGCAGGCCACGAAGGCGGCGGTCGAGCATCTCGGCTATGTCCAGATCGACACGATCAACGTGATCGAGCGCTGCCACCACCACATCCTGTTCAGCCGCATCCCCGCCTATGAACGGGGCCATCTGGCGCAGGCGCAGTCCGCCGAGAAGAGCGTCTTCGAATACTGGACCCATGCGCTCTCCTATGTGCCGCTGCGCGACATCCGCTTCTTCCTCGGGGCGATGAAGGCGCATCGCGCCGAGCCGCGGCGCTGGTCGGCCGTCGGCGGGCGCGACGAGGCGCGCAAGCTGCTCGCCCGCATCCGCAGGGACGGGCCGCTGACCATCCGCGACATCGACAGCGACGTGCTGGTCGAGAAGGCCCATCTCTGGGCGAGCAAGAAGCCCTCCAAGGGGCTGCTGGAACGCGCCTTCTACGATGGCGACCTGGTGATTTCGGCCCGCGCCGGCATGCTCAAGACCTATGAGCTGACCGACCGGCATTTCGGCTGGGACAAGCGCCCGACTCCGGCCTCGGAACGGCAGGTCACGGCCTACAGGCTCGACCGGGCGTTGCGGGCGCAAGGCGTCGTCAGCCTCGATTCGATCTGCCATCTCGATGCGCCCGCCAAGGCGGCGGTGGCGGAGCTGATCGAGGCCCGCGTGAAACGCCGCGAATTGCTGCCGGTGACGGTTGAGGACTCGACCGTGCCGCACTGGATGCTGCGCGAGGGGTCGGACGCTGCGGCGCCGCAGGCCGACCTCGTCCACATCCTCTCGCCCTTCGACCCGCTGGTCATCCAGCGCAAGCGGCTGAAGCTGGTCTTCGGCTATGCCCACGCGTTTGAGGCCTATCTGCCGAAGGATAAGCGCCTCTTCGGCTATTTCGGCCTGCCGGTGCTGATCGGCGACACGGTCGTGGCGGTGCTCGACCTGAAGACCGATCGCCAGGCGGGGCGGCTGCTGATCCAGCAATGGAGCTGGCTGGAGGGGCAGGAGAGCCCGGAGCGCCAGGCGCTGATCGAGGCGGAGCTGGAGCGGTTCGAGCGCTTTCAGCTCGCCAAGGACGTGGCCGTCCCAGCGCCCGACGATGCCTGACCGTCATTGCGAGCGCAGCGAAGCAATCCAGGGGCCGTCGAGCGAACCCGTCTGGATTGCTTCGCTGCGCTCGCAATGACGGAGGAGCCATCGCTCAGGCTCACCCGCCGCAAAATCGTCGATTTCTGCAGTGCCTTTCGCCTGGCCGAACGGCAAGCGCAACGGAGCCGTCCGGTGACGTCCCATGATCTCGCGATGGCGATCGCCCTCGCCTTGCCGGTGCGGTGAATGCGAGCGGTGGGCGTACGCACTGGGACGTCCCGTCCCGCCCTGGCCGGCGCTGCCCTGTTGCATCTCCTGCTCCTGGCGGCACTCGGATCGCTGTCGATCCGGCCGTTGCTCGAGGTGGCGCCTCAGGCCGAGACCCGCGTCGACGTCGAACTGCTGACGCAAGGCGCGTTCGAGGCGATGACGCAGCCCCGGCCGATCGAGGCGCCACCGGGCGGGCCGCCCGACCAGCCGCAGAGCGCCAAGGCCGCCCCGCCCGCCGAGCCGGGAGGCATGGTCAAGGCGAGCCGGATGATGGCGGCGGAGGCGCTCGCTCATCCCCTGAGTCGCCAAGCACGGGAGACGTTGCCGCTTCTGGCGGCCGACGAGCGCGCCGAGCAACTCTGCGGTCTGGAGGCGATGAGCCAGATCCATGCCTGGAAGAGCGATTTCGAGCCGGACCGGGTGACGGCCTATGCCAGAGGCGCAACGAAGCTGACAGGGCGCATCCTGATCGCCGAAAGCGCCGCGTTCCGCAGCAAGCGTCGGTGGTATGATCTGAACTTCCGCTGCGAATTCAGCGCCGATCAGGCGGCCATCGTCGCCTTCGCGTTTCGCGTCGGCGATCCCGTGCCGAGGAGCCAATGGGCGAAGCTCGGCCTGCCCGAACGGTACTGAGCCGCGCTCATGCCCCCAGCAGATCGATCAGATGCGGGATCAGCGGCTCGTCGGCGGGCGGCATGGCGAGCTCCCGCAGCTTGGCCGGACGGACCCATTTCAGCGCCTGCGCCTCGCGCGAGGCGACCGTCCCCTCCCAGCGGCGGCAGATATAGAGCGGCATCAGGAGGTGGAACTCGGGATAGGCGAAGCTGGCGAAGGTCAGCGGCGCCAGGCACTCCTCCTTGACCGTGATGCCCAGCTCCTCGGACAGCTCGCGGATCAGCGCCGGCTCGGGCCGCTCTCCCGCCTCCAGCTTGCCGCCCGGAAACTCCCACAGCCCCGCCAGTGCCTTGCCCTGCGGCCGCTGTGCCACCAGCACGCGGTTGTCGGAATCGATCAGGGCGCAGGCGACGACGAGAAGAAGCTTCACGGGTGCAGGACTCAGTAGCCGGAGAGGATGACGTGCAGGGGTTGCGTCTCCTTACCCGTCACGGTGACGCTGTCATAGACCGAGCCGCCCTCACGCGTCAGCGCATCCTCGTCGCCCCAGATCACCTGGGTGGTGATGAAGTAGTCGCCCGGCGCGACCTTCTCGAAGACGAAGCGCCCGTTCGACTCCGCCTTGGTGGTGCGGGTGTAGTCGGCATAGGCGGGGTCGGGATTGTCGTCGCGGGGATAGTCGCGATGCGGCACGTATTTGCGCGCGCCGTAGAAATTGGCGAAGCGCTCGCGGGCGAAGGCCGTGGCCGGCACGAGTCGGACCAGTTGCCCGGCCGCGTTCACGACGACACCGCTCGGCTTGGTGCGGAAGGCATGGCCGGTGATCGTGGTCGTGCCGGTCTTCCTGATGAAAGCCGCTTCCTCGACGGAGAAGGCGACGGTCGCCGGCTTGCGCTCGACGCAGGCCGAGAGCGCCAAGGCGAGAATGATCCCCAGCCCCATCCTCATGCCGCTCGCCCTCTCAAGCAGACTTGGCCGCACGCTGCGACGTCGTCACCAGGAAGACGCCGCCGAGGATGATGCAACCTCCGACGATTTGTCGCAACTCTAGGTTTTCCTTCAGCACGACGATGCCCAGAACCGTCGCGACGGTCGGCACGAGATAGCCGGTCATGGCGGCGCGCGTCGGCCCGGCGGCGCGGATCAGCCGCATGAAAACCGCCATCGGGATCGCGGTGGCGAGCAGGCCGAGCGCCAGCATGGCCGGGACGTGGTCCGCCATCGGCGCAAAGGCGGTGGGGCCGGCGAAGACCAGTGTCAGGGCGAGCGCGACGAGGCCCGACACCACCTGCTGGCCGAGCGCGAGCCGCGCAGGGTCGCCGGCCGAGGCGGGAATGGCGCGGGCATAGAGATTGCCGATGCTGTAGCCGAGCATGACGCCGACCATGGCCAGCACGCCGAGCGCCGTGCCGCCGCCCTCGACCAGGCGCGGACCGATCAGCAGCGCGACGCCGGCCATGCCGAGCCCGATGCCGACCAGCCGCCGCGGCCCCATCCGCTCCTCCGCGAACAGGAAATGCGCGAACACCGCCGTCACGAGCGGCCCGCCGGCCTGGATCATCGCGGCCGGGCCGCTGGCGAGTTGCACCAGCGCATAGGCGACGAGGACGTTCGGCACCCAGCCATTGGTCGTGCCGAGCACGAGCCAGTGCCGGATCTCGTCGCGCCGCGGGATCGGGCTCTGGCCGAGCCAGGCGACATAGGCCGCCAGCGCCGCCGCCCCGATCAGCCCGCGCCCCGCGGCGAGCGCGAGCGGCGAGATCGCGCCGCCCGTCAGCTTGATGAACAGGAAGCTCGAGCCCCAGAAGCAGGAGCAGACCAGCAGGTGCCCGAGAACGAAGGCGCGGCTGGGGTTGGGGCGGGCCATCTCCGTCATTGCGAGCGCAGCGAAGCAATCCAGAGGGATTGCGCAGACGCCTGGATTGCTTCGCTGCGCTCGCAATGACGGTGAGTCATCTAGGACCGGTAGTCGCCGTTGATCTCGACATAGGCCTTGGTCAGGTCGCAGGTCCAGACCGTGGCCTTGCCGCGGCCGAGGCCCAGATCGGCGGTGATGACGATGTGCTCGCCCTTCATATAGGCGGAGACGGCGGCCTCGTCATAGGACGGCGCCCGCGCGCCCTGCTGCGCCACCATGATGTCGCCGAAGGAGATGTCGAGCCGGTCGCGGTCGGCGGGCTCGCCGGCCTTGCCGACGGCCATGACGACGCGGCCCCAATTGGCGTCCTCGCCGGCAATGGCGGTCTTGACCAGCGGCGAATTGGCGATCGAAAGCGCGACGCGCTTGGCCGAGCGCGAGGAGGCCGCGCCCGCGACGCGGACCTCGACGAATTTGCGCGCACCCTCGCCGTCCTTGCAGACGAGATGGGCGAGTTCGAGCAGCAGCGAATTCAGCGCGCGCTTGAAGCCCGAGAGCCGGGCGTCGCCGACCTCGGTGATCGCCGGCACGCCGCGCGCCGCCGCCTTGCCCGTCGCGAACAGCATCAGCGTGTCCGAGGTCGAGGTGTCGCTGTCGACGGTGACGGCGTTGAAGGAGCCCTTCACGCCCTTGGAGAGCAGCGCCTGCAGCACGGGCGCGGCGATCGGCGCATCGGTGAAGACGAAGGAGAGCATCGTCGCCATGTCGGGCGCGATCATGCCGGCGCCCTTGGCGATGCCGGCGAGCACGACCTCATGGCCGTCGATCTTGGCCTTGCGCGAGAGCGCCTTGGGGAAGGTGTCGGTCGTCATGATCGCCCGGGCGGCGTCGATCCAGGGACCGTCCGCCACGCGCTTGGCGCAAGCCTCGAGCACGCCCTCGAACTTGCTCGCGTCGAGCGGCTCGCCGATGACGCCGGTCGAGGCGATGAAGACCTCCTGCGGCTTGCAGCCCGCGGCCTTAGCCGCGATCTTCGCGGTCAGCGCGACGGAATCGCGGCCCTTGAGCCCGGTGAAGGCATTGGCATTGCCGGAATTGACGACGACGGCTCGCGCCGAGCCCTGCTTCAGATTCTCGCGGCACCAGTCGACCGGCGCGGAGGGGCATTTCGAACGGGTGAAGACGCCGGCGACCTGCGTGCCCTCGTCGAGCAAGGCGAGCCAGACATCGGTGCGGCCCTTGTACTTGATGCCGGCCTCGGCGGTGGCGAAGCGCACGCCGGGAACCGGCGGAACCTTGGGCTGGCGCTTGGGCGCGAGCGGGGAAACGGGAACATCCTTGCCGGCCATGATGGCGTCTCCTGTGCGGGAGGCCCGTGTGCCGCAGGGGCGGCGCGAAGGCAAGGTGGGCCTCATCGTCGGATCGCTATGAGCGCCCTCGACGTCGCATTGCATTATGCTATATTCGCTTCGTGAAGGTGGCGATCTACAGCAGGGACGCGCTGAAAACCCTGCGGGGCCTGCCGACGAATGTCGCCAATCGCATCCGCGGCAAGGTCGAGCAGTATGTCGCCGACCCCGCCTCGCAGGCCAACAACGTCAAGGCCTTGCAGGGCGAAAAGGGCTATCTGAGGCTCCGCGTCGGAGACTGGCGGGTGATCTTCCGCGAGGATGGCTCGGTGGTGCTGATCGTCCGCGTCGCGCCGCGCGGGTCCGCCTATGATTGAGAGGAGCCTGCCATGAAGGAGCGACTGGAGCTGACGATCGACGGCGAGGACTTCGTCGCACTGTCGCGGGAGGCCTATGACCGCCTGGTCGAGGCAGCCGAGGATGCGGCCGACTCCGCGGCCATCGCCCGCTTCGAGCAGCGTCTCGCCGCGAGTGAAGAAGAGTTCATCCCCTCCGCTATGGTCGATCGCATTCTCGCGGGCGAGAACCTCGTGCGGGTCTGGCGCGAGCATCGCGGGCTGACCGTCAGCGCGCTGGCGGAGATGGCGGGCATCGCCCAGCCCTATCTCTCGCAGATCGAGACGGGAAAACGCGAGGGAACGCTCCAGACGATGAAGAAGATCGCCGGGGCGCTGCGCGTGAAGCTCGACGATCTGGTCTGATCGGGCGGGCCGCGCATGAAAAAGGCCCGCGAACCGGCGCGGGCCTCAGTGTTCTCGCGTGACGGCGTCGTGACGCCGAAGCGGGCCTCAGGGCTTCTTCGGCTCCGCCGGAGCCGGGGCGGCCGGCTGGTCGAGACGCTCGACCTTGGCCTTGTCGCGCAGGCCGACGATGATGTCCTGCTGGGCCTTGCGCTCGAGATACTGGTCGATCTGCGGCTTCACCATCGCGAAATCGGGCAGCGGCTTGCTGCGCTTGTCCTCGACCTTGATGACGTGCCAGCCGAACTGGCTCTTCACGGGGTCGGACACCTGGCCCTTGTTCAGCTTGAAGGCGGCGTCGGCGAATTCCGGGACCATGCGGTCCTTGGTGAACCAGCCGAGCGAGCCGCCCTCCTTGCCGGAGCCCGGATCCTTGGAGAGCTCGGCGGCGACCTTGGCGAAGTCCTCGCCCTTCTTCAGGCGCTCGGCGACGGCCTTGGCCTGGGCCTCGTCCTCGACGAGAATGTGACGGGCGTTGACCTCTTCCTCCGGCGCCATCGCCTTTGTGGTCTCGTCATAGAGCTTGCGGGCGGCTTCCGGCGTCGCGGCCTTCTTGCCCTCGGCGGTCAGATACTGGTCGAGCAGCACCTTCTCGCGGAAATAGGCGAGGCGGGCGGCGAAGTCGGGGCCTTCGGCCGTCTTGGCCGCGATCGCCGCACGGGCGCCGAGCTTGAGATCGACGAGATAGTTGATCACCTCGTCGCGCTTGCGCTCGTCGGGGAGCTGCGCCAGGCGCTCGCCCAGATCCTCGGTCGCCAGCCCGATCTCGCGCTCGGTGATGGCGATCCCGTCCACCTTGGCGACGATCTTGTCCGCCTGCGCGAAGACCGGCGACGCGACGAGCACCAGGCCGAGCGAAACCATGCCGAGACGAGACAACTTCATGGGACGTGCCTTCTTGCAGAACCGAGCGAACCGAGCGTTCGCGGGTGCACTGCCAGTTGAACGCGGCAAAGGCAAGGCACGAAAACCCGTGCGGGCGCCGCTTCACGAAGCTTTGCTGACGCGCTCCCGCCGCCGCCGGGGCCCGGACTTGGAAGATCCCGCCGCCGATCCTACATCCGGGCGGTCCGCGCGGGTTCGTACCGCGCTGCGCGCCGCAGGTGCGCGGCGCTGCAAGGCAATGCTGGACCCCGCCTTCGCGCGCGTCTAAACACGCCGTCGCATTGAGAATTCCGGATCCGGCTGGACGCGGCGCGCAAGGGCAGCGCGGCGCCGGACCCACACCACCGAAAGGCCCAACATGCTTGGCGCGCTCGCAAAGAAACTCTTCGGCTCGTCGAACGACCGGCGCGTCAAGGGCTATGGCCCCCGCGTGGCCGCGATCAATGCGCTGGAGAAGGAGGTCTCGGCTCTCAGCGACGAGGCGCTCCAGGCCCGGACCGCCGCCTTCCGCGAGCAGCTCGCCAAGGGTGCCAAGCTCGACGACCTCTTGGTTCCGGCCTTCGCGACGGTGCGCGAGGCGGCGAGGCGCGTGCTCGGCCAGCGGCCCTATGACGTACAGCTCATCGGCGGCATCGTGCTGCACGAGGGCGCCATCGCCGAGATGAAGACCGGCGAAGGCAAGACCCTGGTCGCCACGCTGCCGACCTATCTCAACGCGCTCGCCGGCAACGGCGTCCATGTCGTCACGGTCAACGACTATCTCGCCCGCCGCGACGCGGAGTGGATGGCGAAGCTCTACAACTTCCTCGGCCTCAGCGTCGGCATCATCGTCCACGGCATCGACGACGAAGAGCGCCAGCGCGCCTATGCCTGCGACATCACCTACGGCACGAACAACGAGTTCGGCTTCGATTACCTGCGCGACAACATGAAGTACGAAGTCGGGCAGATGTCGCAGCGCGGCCACCACTTCGCGATCGTCGACGAGGTCGACTCGATCCTGGTCGACGAGGCCCGCACGCCGCTGATCATCTCCGGCCCGCTCGACGACAAGTCGGATCTCTACCTCTCGATCGACAAGGTGCTGCCCGGTCTGGTGAAGGGCGATTACGAGGTCGACGAGAAGCAGCGCGCCGTCTCGCTGACGGAAGCCGGCAACGAGCATATGGAGGAGCTGCTGCGCGAGGCGGGGCTGCTCAAGGAGGGCGACCTCTACGACGCCCAGAACGTCACGCTGGTCCACCACGTCAACCAGGCGCTGCGCGCCCACACCCTGTTCACGCGCGACAAGGACTACATCGTTCGCGGCGACGAGGTCGTCATCATCGACGAGTTTACCGGCCGCATGATGCCCGGCCGGCGCTATTCGGAAGGCCTGCACCAGGCGCTCGAGGCCAAGGAGCGCGTCACCGTCCAGCCCGAGAACGCGACGCTGGCCTCGATCACCTTCCAGAATTATTTCCGGCTCTATTCCAAGCTCGCCGGCATGACCGGCACGGCCGCGACCGAGGCCGACGAGTTCTTCCAGATCTACAAGCTCGAGGTCGTCGAGATCCCGACCAACGTCCCCGTCGCCCGCAAGGACGAGGACGACGAGGTCTACCGCACCTTCGAGGAGAAGGTCCGCGGCGTGATCCGCGAGATCAAGGCGGCGCAGGAGGCCGGCCAGCCGCTGCTCGTCGGCACCACCTCGATCGAGCGCTCCGAGCTGATCGCCGAGATGCTGGAGAAGGACGGCTTCAAGCTGATCGACTTCACCGACCCCAAGGCGCTGGAGCCGATCTACGAGGCCGCCCGCCAGGGCAAGCCCTCGCGCGCCTTCGCCGTGCTGAACGCCCGCTTCCACGAGCAGGAGGCCTATATCGTCGCCCAGGCCGGCGTGCCCGGCGCGATCACCATCGCCACCAACATGGCCGGCCGCGGCACCGACATCCAGCTCGGCGGCAATGCCGAGATGCGGATCAACCATGATCTCGCCGGCATGGAAGAGGGGCCCGAGCGCGAGGCGCAGGCCACCCGCATCCGCGCCGAAGTGGCGGACTTCAAGCAGCGCGTGCTCAAGGCCGGCGGGCTCTACATCGTCGGCACCGAGCGCCATGAGAGCCGCCGCATCGACAACCAGCTGCGCGGCCGCGCCGGCCGCCAGGGCGATCCCGGCCGTTCCAAGTTCTTCCTGTCGCTGCAGGACGACCTGATGCGGATCTTCGGCTCCGACCGCATGGACGGCATGCTGACCAAGCTCGGCCTCAAGGAGGACGAGGCGATCGTCCATCCCTGGATCAACAAGGCGGTCGAGAAGGCGCAAGGAAAGGTCGAGGCGCGCAACTTCGACATCCGCAAGAACATCCTGAAGTACGACGACGTCATGAACGACCAGCGCAAGGTCGTGTTCGAGCAGCGCCGCGACTTCATGCGCCAGGCCAGCGTGCGCGAGACCATCGACGACATGCGCCAGGGCGTCGCCGACGAGCTGGTGACGCGCCATATCCCCGAGGAGGCCTATCCCGAGCAGTGGGATACCGCCGCGCTCAAGGAGGGCGTGCTGCAGTTCCTCAATCTCGACCTGCCGATCGAGGAATGGGCCAAGGAAGAGGGCATCGCCGACGCCGAGCTGCGCGAGCGCATCCGCAAGCTCGCCGACGAGGACTATGCGGCGCGCATCGAGCGCAACACCGAAGAGGTGATGGTCTATGTCGAGAAGCAGGTGCTGCTGCAGACGCTCGACACGCTCTGGCGCGAGCACCTGGTCACGCTCGACCATTTGCGCCAGGTCATCGGCTGGCGCGGCTATGCCCAGCGCGATCCGCTGAACGAGTACAAGCAGGAGGCCTTCGAGCTGTTCGACGGCCTGATCGGCCGGCTGCGCGAGCAGGTCACCGGCAACCTGATGCGCATCGAGGTGCGCTTCGAGCAGCCCGAGGAGGCCGCCCCGCCGGCGCAGGACGCGCTGCCCCCGCCCTTCGGCGGCTATGGCTCCGGTGGCATGCAGTTCGCCGCGGTCGAGGCCGATGCCGAGGTGCTGGAGCGCAACCCGGCCGATCCCTCGAGCTGGGGCAAGGTCGGCCGCAACGAGGCCTGCCCCTGCGGCTCGGGCAAGAAGTACAAGCACTGCCACGGGCAGTACATCTGAGGCGCACAGTGCCTCTGCCGTCATCCCGGGGCGGACCGCAGGCCGGAGTCAGGGGTTTCGCTCAGCCCTCATCCTGAGGAGCGGGCGAAGCCCGCGCCACGAAGGATGCTCCAGATGGTTCGCGAGCCTCCTGAAGCATCCTTCGAGACGCCGCTGACGCGGCTGCTCAGGATGAGGGCTGGAGGCCTCCAGCCCGCACTCCAGCATCTTCTGCTGCTCCCTTGTTCATGGGTTCCGGGCTCTTCGCTTCGCGAAGCCCCGGCCTAACGTGGGTGCCTCGCCCTTCGTCGCATTCGCCGGGGCTGGACGAGGCCGCCTGTTGCGGCGCACAATCGCGCGCAGCCAGCGAGCGGACCCATGCCCGGATCGACACAGCATCCCGTCCCGAAGACGAGCGCCGGGCGCTTCTTCGAGGATTTCCACCTCGGCGACGTGATCGTCCATGCAACGCCGCGCACGGTCACGGCCGGCGACGTCTCGCTCTACACGGCGCTCTACGGCCCGCGCTTCGCCGTGCAGTCCTCGGACGCCTTCGCCCAGGCGATCGGCTACGAGACCGCACCGGTCGACGACCTCCTCGTCTTCCACATCGTCTTCGGCAAGACGGTGCCGGACGTCTCGATCAATGCGGTGGCCAATCTCGGCTATGCTGATGGCCGCTTCCTGAAGCCCGTCTTCCCCGGCGACACGCTCTCGACCACCTCGGAGGTGATCGGCCTCAAGCAGACCTCCGCCGGTGATGCCGGCATCGTCTATGTCCGCTCGATCGGCCGCAACCAACATGGTGAGATCGTGCTGAGCTATGCGCGCTGGGTGCTGGTGCGCAAGCGAAAGCCCGGAACGCCGGCTCATGCCGAGCAGGTGCCGGAACTGCCCAAGGCGGTGCTGCCGGAGGAGCTCGGCGAGGGCTGCCCGCCCATCGATCTGTCAGCCTATGACGACGCGCTCGCCGGCAGCCCCTTCCGCTGGGGCGACTATGCGGCGGGCGAGCGCATCGACCATGTCGACGGCATGACGGTGGAAGAGGCCGAGCACCAGATCGCGACGCGCCTCTACCAGAACACCGCCAAGGTGCATTTCGACGGCCATGGCGCCCGCTCCACCCGCTTCGGCAAGCGCCTGATCTATGGCGGCCATGTCATCAGCCTCGCCCGGGCGCTCTCCTTCAACGGGCTCGGCAACGCCTTCCACATCGCCGCGATCAATGGCGGGCGCCATGTCGCGCCGCTCTTCGCCGGCGACACGGTCTTCGCCTGGAGCGAAGTGCTGGAAGTGGCCGCGCTGCCCGGGCGCGAGGATGTCGGCGCGCTGCGGCTGCGGCTGGTCGCGACCAAGAACCGGCCCTGCGCCGACCATCCGCTGAAGGCGGGCGAGGGCTACGACCCCGACGTGATTCTCGATCTCGACTACTGGGCCCTGCTGCCGCGTTAGCGATTCCGTAACCGCTGACAGATTCTGTATTCTGTCACCGCGCTGTCGTCATGCCGCATTGCAGCGGCGGGGTGGTTTCGGTAGAGAGCCAGACACTCTAGAATAATCCCAAATGGATAGGCCCGTCCCCGGGCGTTTCCCACGGAGAACGATCTTGGCCGAGATCAAACAGGCGGCGCGTCCGCTCTCGCCGCATCTGCAGATCTATCGCTGGTCCTGGACGATGGCGATGTCGATCGCGCATCGCGCCACCGGGGTTGCGCTCTACGCCGGCACCGTCCTGATCGCGGCCTGGCTCGTCGCCGCGGCCTCGGGCCCTGCCGCCTTCGACACGGCGCAGGCGATCGCCGGCTCCTGGTTCGGCCGCCTCGTCCTGTTCGGCTATTCCTTCGTGCTGCTGCACCACATGGCCGGCGGCCTGCGCCATTTCGTCTGGGACATGGGCAAGGGCTTCGACCCGCAGACCCGGATGAACCTGGCGAAGTACAGCGTCGTCTTCTCGGGCGGGCTGACGCTGCTCGTCTGGATCGTCGCCCTGGCCGTGCGTTGAGGAGAGAGACGATGCAATCCAACTCCTCGCTGCGCACCCCGCTCTCGCGCGTCCGCGGCCTCGGCTCGGCCAAGTCCGGCACCGGCCATTTCTGGCTGCAGCGCATGACGGCGGTGTCGAACCTCGTCCTGACGCTGATCTTCCTCGGCATCGTCATCGCGCTCGCCGGCAAGCCCTATCCGGCGGCGCTCGCCATTCTGTCGCACCCGCTGGTGGCGATCCTGATGCTGCTCTTCGTCGTATCCGGTTGCGTGCACATGCGCATCGGCATGCAGGTCATCATCGAGGACTATGTCCATGGTGAGGGCGCCAAGATCGCGGCCGTGATGGCCAATACCTTCTTCGCGATCGCTGTCGGCGCGGCCTGCGCCTATGCGGTGCTGAAGCTGTCCTTTGGAGGCTGATCCGATGGCGATCACCAAGTCCCGACAGGCCCCGGCCTATACCGGCCAGGCCTACCCGATTACCGACCACACCTTCGACGTCGTGGTGGTGGGCGCCGGCGGCGCCGGCCTGCGCGCCACCGTCGGCTGCTCGCAGGCCGGCCTGCGCACCGCCTGCATCTCGAAGGTGTTCCCGACCCGCTCGCACACCGTCGCGGCCCAGGGCGGCGTCGCCGCCTCGCTCGGCAACATGGGCAAGGACACCTGGCAGTGGCACATGTACGACACCGTCAAGGGGTCGGACTGGCTCGGCGACCAGGACGCGATCGAGTATCTCGTCCGCAACGCCCCGGCCGCCGTCTATGAGCTCGAGCATTGGGGCGTGCCCTTCTCGCGCACCGAGGACGGCAAGATCTACCAGCGCCCCTTCGGCGGCATGACCACCGAATATGGCGAGGGCCCGCCGGCCCAGCGCACCTGCGCCGCCGCCGACCGCACCGGGCACGCCATGCTGCACACGCTCTATGGCCAGGCGCTGCGCTACAACACCGAGTTTTTCATCGAGTATTTCGCCATCGACCTCATCATGGATGAGGACGGGCATTGCCGCGGCGTCGTCGCGCTGAAGATGGACGACGGCACGATCCACCGCTTCCGCTCGCAGCAGACGATCCTGGCGACCGGCGGCTATGGCCGCGCCTATTTCTCGGCGACCTCCGCCCATACCTGCACCGGCGACGGCGGCGGCATGGTGCTGCGCGCCGGCCTGCCGCTGCAGGACATGGAATTCGTGCAGTTCCACCCGACCGGCATCTACGGCGCCGGCTGCCTGATCACGGAAGGCGCCCGCGGCGAGGGCGGCTACCTGACCAATTCGGAAGGCGAGCGCTTCATGGAGCGCTATGCCCCGTCCGCCAAGGACCTCGCCTCGCGCGACGTCGTCTCGCGCTCGATGACGATGGAGATCCGCGGCGGCCGTGGCGTCGGCAAGAACAAGGACCACATCTACCTGCATCTCGACCATCTCGACCCGAAGATCCTGCACGAGCGCCTGCCCGGCATCTCCGAGAGCGCCAAGATCTTCGCCGGCGTCGACGTCACCCGCGAGCCGATCCCGGTGCTGCCGACGGTCCACTACAACATGGGCGGCATCCCGACGAACTTCCACGGCGAGGTGCTGACCAAGGTCGACGGCAACCCGGACACCGTGGTGCCCGGCCTGATGGCGATCGGCGAGGCGGCCTGCGTCTCCGTCCATGGCGCCAACCGCCTCGGCTCGAACTCGCTGATCGACCTCGTGGTCTTCGGCCGCGCGGCCGGACTGCGCTGCGCCGACACGGTGAGCGCCGGCGAGAAGCAGCCCGAACTGCCGAAGAACTCGGCCGATCTCGCGCTGTCGCGCCTCGACCGCTACCGCAATGCCTCGGGCGGCACGCCGACCGCCGATCTGCGCGGCCGGATGCAGCGCACGATGCAGGACAACTGCGCCGTCTACCGCACCGGCGAGACGCTGGAAGAGGGCCACAAGCTCATCCACGAGGTCTGGGCCGGCATCACCGACATCGGCACCAAGGACCGCTCGCTGATCTGGAACTCGGACCTGATCGAGACGCTGGAGTTCGACAACCTGATCACCCAGGCCGTCGTCACCATGGACTCGGCGCTGAACCGCCCCGAGAGCCGCGGCGCCCATGCCCGCGAGGACTATCCCAACCGCGACGACAAGGACTGGATGAAGCACACCCTGTCCTGGATCGACGACGAGAACCGCACCGTCACGCTCGACGACCGGCCGGTCCACACCTACACGCTCTCGAACGACATCGAGTACATCAAGCCCAAGGCGCGGGTGTACTGAGGACGATCTGACAGATGGCCGAATTCAAACTCCCGCAGAACTCCCGCCTCGTCGAGGGCAAGACCTGGCCGAAGCCGGCCGGGGCCGCGAAGCTGACCGAGTTCAAGGTCTATCGCTGGAGCCCCGACGACACCGCAAATCCGCGCACCGACACTTACTTCGTCGACCGCGAGGATTGCGGGCCGATGGTTCTCGACGCGCTGATCTGGATCAAGTCCAAGATCGACCCGACGCTGACCTTCCGCCGCTCCTGCCGCGAGGGCATCTGCGGCTCCTGCGCCATGAACATGGACGGCAAGAACGGTCTCGCCTGCACCACGGGCATCGACGAATGCGGCTCCAAGGGCCGCGTCGCGATCTACCCGCTGCCGCATATGCCGGTGATCAAGGACCTGGTGCCGGACCTGACCCAGTTCTACGCCCAGCACGCCTCGATCGAGCCCTGGCTGCAGACCACGACGCCGGCGCCCGAGAAGGAATGGAAGCAGGGCCGCGAGGACCGCGAGAAGCTCGACGGGCTCTATGAGTGCATCCTCTGCGCCTGCTGCACCACCTCCTGCCCGAGCTACTGGTGGAACGGCGACCGCTATCTCGGCCCGGCCGCCTTGCTGCAGGCCTATCGCTGGCTGATCGACTCGCGCGACGAGCAGACCGGCGAGCGCCTCGACAATCTCGAGGACCCGTTCCGGCTCTATCGCTGCCACACCATCATGAACTGCGCGAACGCCTGCCCCAAGGGTCTCAACCCGGCCAAGGCGATCGCGGAGGTCAAGAAGATGATGGTGGCGCGCCAGGTCTGAGGCGGCCTGCCCTTCCAGGACTTTCAGTCAAACGCCAGCCCTCGGGCTGGCGTTTTTCGTTGGTGCTATGAACGTCGATGAACGGGCACGGGGAACCCTTCTCCCGAGTGGGAGAAGGGCAGGGATGAGGGCCTGCCCTCTCAGACTCGTCCGCAGCGCTGCCGCAGCTCCTGAACTCGGTGCCCGCTGGACGGGCGGCGGTCCCTCACCCCTACCCCTCTCCCATCCGGGAGAGGGGTTCCCCGCGCACAATCTCTTATGTCGCCGGGATGTGACGAACGGCCATTAGCCGAGATAACGCCCCGGCCTGAACGGCGTCGGGTCGACCGGCGGCGTCTCGCCGCAGACCAGGGCGGCGACGATCTCGCCCGTGATCGGGCCGGTCGAGAAGCCGAGATGCTGGTTGCCGAAGGCGAGCCAGAGGCCGGGGTTGCGCGGGGCCTCGCCGATCATCGGCAGTGAATCCGGCAGGGTCGGCCGCGCGCCGCGCCAGGTGTCCCCGGCGAATTCGTCGAGCGGGAAGGCCTCGCGCGCGCTCATCGTGACCTGGTCGATCTGGCGGTGGTTGTCGGGTGCGTCGCGGTGGCTGAGATCGACGCCGCTGGTGACGCGGTAGCCCTCTTCCATCGGCGCCATGAAATAGGCGGCGTCGACGTCGTAGACCGGCCGCGACAGCCTGGCTCCAGGCTTCGCCCGCAAATGGCGGTGATAGCCGCGCTCGACGTCGAGCCTGGGGTCGAGGCCCAAAGGCGCCAGGAGATCCATGCTCCAGGGCCCGAGCGCGACGACGGCGATGTCGGCCTCGAAGCCGCCCTGCGCCGTCACCACCCGCCAGCCGGACGCGCAGCGCTCCAGCCGCTGGGCTTCCGCCCGCTCGATCCGCCCGCCGCGCTGCGCGAACAGCTCGGCATAGGCCTGCGTCACGGCGCCCGGCGAATCCACCGAGGCGTTCTCCAGGCAGAGCAGGCCGGCGTGGAAGATCGGGTTCAGCGCCGGTTCGACGCTCGAAATGCCCTGCCGGTCGAGCACCTGCGAGGTGATGCCATGCGCCTTCAGGAAGTCGTGCTCGGCCTGGGCCGCGGCATGGCCGGCCTCGCTGCGCCAGAGCTTGAGCGTGCCGGTCTCGCGCAGGCGATGGGTGACCCCGGCCTCCGCCATCAGCGCGCGATGGCGCTCGACCGTGCTGCTCGTCAGCGATTCCAGCGCGGCGATGCGCGCCGCCGCCTTGGAGGGGCGGGCCTCCCACAGGAAGCGCAGCAACCAGCCCGGTCGGGTGAGCGCCCGCGACCAGTCCAGGTTCAGCGCCGGATGGCGGTTGCCGAGATAGCTCCGGATCTTGCCGTAGAGGCCGGGATTGTTGAGCGGCACGATCGAGGAGCGGGCGAGCACGCCGGCATTGCCGTAGGAGGTTTCGCGGCCGGGCTCGCGGCGGTCGATCAGGGTCACCGCAAAGCCGCGCTTCTGGAGCGAGAGCGCGCAGGAGACGCCGACCATGCCGGCGCCGAGAACGAGGGCTGTGCGGGTCACGCTGGGTCCGTTTCTGCGGCGAGCCAATGGTCGAGAAAGCCGTCGAGCCAGCGGCGGATCGCCGGGTCGTGCTGGTACCAGCCCTCGAGATGCAGATGGCGCAGCTGGGCGCCCGGCATCAGCGTGCGCTCATGCCCGCGGACCGACCAGCGGCACATCATCGCCGGCGTCACCTCCGGATGGAACTGGATGCCATAGGCGCGCGGCCCCGAGCGGATGGCCTGGACCGGAAAATCGCCGCCGGTCGCCAGGCACTGGGCGCCGGGCGGGCAGTCGAAGCCCTCGCGGTGCCATTGATAGACGGTGGCGGGCCAGTCGAAGCCGGCCTCCGCCGCATGCTCGCGGCCGTGATCGGTGAGGTCGAGCCCGTAATAGCCGACCTCGGCCCGCCCCTCCGGATGGGTGTAGACCCGGCCGCCCAGCGTGCGGGCCAGCATCTGCGCGCCCAGGCAGATGCCGAGATAGGGCGCCTCTTCCTTCAGGCAGACATTGATCCAGTCGATCTCGGCTGTGACGAAATCGTCCGGATCATTGGCCGACATCGGCCCGCCGAAGATCACCGCGCCGGCATGGTCGCGCATCGTCTCCGGCAGCGGGTCGCCATAGCGCGGCTTGCGGATGTCGAGCGCATGACCGCGCGCCTGCAGCAGGCGGCCGACGCGGCCGGCCGTCGAATGCTCCTGATGCAGCACGATCAGCACCGGCTTGGGCGCGGGGCGGGCGCGGCGGCGGGCCGGGCGGGAGGAGCGCGCCGGCGGGGCGTGAGCGGTCATCGCGAAATCGGCGTCGGCCATCGGCGGTGAAAAAGCGGGCATGAGCGGCGTACCAATGCCGCCTCGACTGTGTGGGGGCGACCGCGAGCACGCAAGCAATTTGTGAGCCGGCGGCGGCATGGCTTCGGTGCCGCGGCCGCATGACGTTCGTCCATCGTGGTGGCCCTTCAGGTCGTGGCGATGGCTCGACCTTGACTCCGGCGCGTCGAGAAGGCATGAGAATGAACATTCATTCTCATGCCTTGAGGCCTCGCGTGCCGCCGATCGCCACCGCCATCGCGCCCGAGCGCACGCCGTCCGAGCGCCAGATCCGCATCCTCGATGCGGCGGAGCGCGTCTTCGCGCGGGCCGGCTTCCATGCGGCGACGATGCAGGATGTCGCGGCCGAAGCCGGTATGAGCCCGGGCAATCTCTATCGCTACTTCGCCTCCAAGGACGCCATCATCGCCGGCATGGCCGAGCGCGACCGCAACCAGATCGCGGCGGATTTCGCGGCGCTGGAGCCCGGCAAGGGGCCGCTGCTGGACCAGCTCGAGGCGCTCGGGCGGCGTCATCTGGTCGAGGAGCCGCGCGAAAAGGCGGTGATCTGCCTGCAGATCTGGGCCGAGGCCGCGCGCAACCCGGCGATGTCGCAGATGTGCGCGGCCATCGACGGCACCGTCGCGGGCGGCCTGGCGCAGGCCATAGCCGGGGCGAAGGCCCAGGGCGAATTGCCGGCCGATCTCGACGATGCGCGGTTCCTGCAGGCCGTCTTCATGATGGCGGACGGCTTCCTCTGCCGGCGCGCGACCGATCCGACTTTCGACGCCGCCATGGCGGCGGACACGCTGTTTGCGGCGATGCGCGGCCTCGCCCGCGTGCTGCTCCGTTCCCACGCTGGCGACGTATCATGAGCGCAACCGTTTCCACCCGTCGCCGCGGCGACGTTCAACGAGGATCCTTTCTCATGTCGGCCCTGCTTGCCGGAGCGCGTCTCGCGGCGCTGTCGCTGCTGGTCTCGGCGGCTTCGCCCGCCCTCGCCCAGGCGCCCGCCGCGCCGGCCGGTCCGACCGCCGGCCCGTCCGTCACCGTGACCCGCGCCGAGATCTCGGAGATCGTCCAGAGCGTCGTCGTCTCCGGCTCGATGATCGCGCGCGACGAGGTGCTGGTGCAGCCGGAGGTCGACGGGCTGTCGATCGTCGCCCTGCTCGCGGAAGAGGGCGACCGGGTCAGCACGGGCCAGGTGCTGGCGCGGCTGTCGCGCACCACGCTCGAGGTCCAGCAGACGCAGAACGAGGCGCAGGTCGCCCGGGCCGAGGCGGCGATCGCCCAGGCGAACGCGCAGATCGGCGAGGCGCAGGCCAATCTCGTCGCGGCCGACAACAATTTCGAGCGCACCCAGACGCTGCGCAACAGCGGCAACGTCTCCAACGAGACCTTCGACCTGCGGTCGGCGGCGGCGCGTGCCGCACGGGCGCGGCTCAACTCCGCCAACCAGGCGCTCGCCATCGCCACCGCTGATCTCGCGCTGGCGAAGGCCCAGGGCCGCGACATCGAGGTCAAGCTCGGGCGCACCGAGATCAAGGCGCCGCAGGGCGGCATCGTCAGCCGCCGCAGCGCCAAGCTCGGCGGCACGGCGGCCATGTCCGCCGCCGAGCCGCTGTTCCGGATCATCGCTGATGGCGCGGTCGAACTCGAGGCGGAGGTCGCCGAGGTCGAATTGCCGGGGCTGAAGATCGGCCAGCCCGTGGCGGTGACGCCCGCCGGAGCGACGCAGGCGCTCGCCGGGACGATCCGGCTGATCGCGCCGGAGGTCGACAAGGCCTCGCGGCTCGGCCGCGTCCGTGTCGCGCTGGTCGGCAACCCGCCGGTGGCGATCGGCTCCTTCGCGCGGGGCGTCATCGAGACCGGGCGCAAGCGCGCGGTCACGCTGCCGCTCTCGGCGATCACCTATGCGCGGACGGGCGCGACGGTGCAGAGCGTCACCGACGGCAAGGTCACGACCAAGCCGGTCAAGCTCGGGCTGGCCGGCGGCGGGCGCGCCGAGATCCTCTCGGGCCTCGCCGAGGGCGAGACCGTGGTGGCCCGCGCCGGCACCTTCGTGCGCGACGGTGACGTCATCACCCCCGTCGCGACGAACTGACGGGAGCGGCCGGTGAACATCAACTTCTCCGCCTGGTCGATCCGCAAGCCGGTTCCCTCGATCCTGCTGTTCTTCGTGCTCTGCGTGCTCGGCCTGCTGTCGTTCTCGAAGCTGCCGGTGACGCGCTTCCCGAACATCGACGTGCCGCTGGTCTCGGTGACGATCACCCAGTCCGGCGCGGCGCCGTCCGAGTTGGAAAGCCAGGTCAGCAAGCGCGTCGAGGACGCGGTGGCCAACATCACCGGCGTCAAGCATGTCCTGTCGACGCTGACGGACGGGCAGTCCTCGACCGTGATCGAGTTCCGGCTCGAGGTGAACACCGACCGCGCCGTCAACGACGTCAAGGACGCGATCGCCAAGATCCGCGCCGACCTGCCGCGGACCATCGACGAGCCGATCATCCAGCGCATCGACGTCGAGGGGCAGTCGATCCTGAGCTATGGCGCCTTCTCGGCCGGGATGACGCTGGAACAGCTGTCCTGGCATGTCGACGACGTCGTTGCGCGCGAACTGCAGGGGCTGAAGGGCGTCGGCCGGGTCGACCGCTATGGCGGCGTCGACCGGGAGATCCGCATCTCTCTCGATCCCGACCGGCTGCTGGCGCTCGGCACCACGGCCGGCGAGGTCAACCGCCAGATCCGCGCGACCAATGTCGATCTCGCCGGCGGGCGCGGCGAGGTCGGCGGGCAGGAAC
The DNA here is from genome assembly GCF_001713455.1 of Bosea sp. RAC05. NCBI lineage: Bacteria > Pseudomonadati > Pseudomonadota > Alphaproteobacteria > Hyphomicrobiales > Alloboseaceae > Allobosea > Allobosea sp. RAC05. Next base: position 13,074 of record NZ_CP016464.1, on the reverse strand, counting down.
AGGCGATCCGCACGCTCGCCGGCGCGCGCAGCGTCGCGGAGCTGGCCGACACCAAGATCACGCTGTCGGGCGGGCGCGAGGTCCGGCTCAAGGAGCTCGGCCGCGTCGAGGACAGCAATTCCGAGCCGCGCTCCTTTGGCCGGCTCGACAAGAGCCCGGTCGTCTCCTTCGCCGTGTTCCGCTCCAAGGGCTCGAGCGAGCTCTCGGTCAAGGAGGTCGTCGCCGCGCGCATCGCCGAGCTGAACAAGCGCTATCCCCATATCACGCTGAAGCCGATCGACGACGCGGTCGCCTACACCTATGGCAACTACAAGGCGGCGATGACGACGCTGCTGGAGGGCGCGGCGCTGGCGGTGCTCGTCGTCTTCCTGTTCCTGAAGAACTGGCGGGCGACGCTGATCACCGCGATTGCGCTCCCGCTCTCGGCGATCCCGACCTTCTGGGCGATGGAGCTGATGGGCTTCTCGCTCAACCTCGTCAGCCTGCTCGGCATCACGCTGGTCACCGGCATTCTCGTCGACGACGCCATCGTCGAGATCGAGAACATCGTCCGGCACATGCGGATGGGGAAATCGCCCTATCGCGCCGCGATGGAGGCCGCCGACGAGATCGGCTTGGCCGTCATCGCGATCACGCTGACCATCGTCGCGATCTTTGCACCCGTGTCCTTCATGGGCGGAGTCGCCGGCCAGTATTTCCGCCAGTTCGGGCTCACGGTGGCGGTTGCGGTGCTGTTCTCGCTCCTGGTGGCGCGGCTGATCACGCCGATGATGGCGGCCTATCTGATGAAGCCGGTGAAGCATGAGGACCCCAAGGACGGGGTCGTCATGCGCGGCTATGTCGGGCTCTTGAAGGCGACGACCGCCTCGCGCCGCATCCCGCTCCTGCCGCGCTTCGACGGCACCGGGCGCTGGCGCTCGATGCCCTTCAACATGTCCTATGTCACGCTGGTGATCGGCTTCGGCTTCCTCTGGGGCTCGATCCACGCCACGGCGCTGCTGCCGACCGGCTTCATCCCCGACGAGGACACCTCGCGCGTCGTCGCCTCGGTGGAGCTGCCGCCGGGCTCGACGCTGGAGGACACCCGCGTCACCACCGACCAGATCGTCGACGCGCTGCGCACCATTCCCGAGGTGACGCAGGTCTTCGTGCTCGGCGGCTCCTCGCCGACGGGCCAGCGCGAGGTGCGGCGCGCCGCCGTGACCATCAAGCTCAAGCCCAAGGCCGAGCGCACCGCCCGCCAGAAGGACCTCAAGGTCGTCATCGCGCAGAAGCTCGCCAGCGTGCCCGATGTGCGCGCCTGGTATGTCAACGAGCGCGGCGAGCGCGAGATGGCGTTCTCGATCCTCTCCAAGGACGGCGCGGCGCTGGATGAGGCGGTGGCGCGCATCGAGACGAAGATGCGCAAGGTCGACGGCTATCTCAACGTCGCGACCTCGGGCTCGCTCTCGCGTCCCGAGCTGACCGTGCGGCCCAAGCTCGAACAGGCGGCCAGCCTCGGCGTCACGCCCGAGGCGATCTCGGAGGCCGTGCGCGTCGCCACCATCGGCGATGTCGGCGCCAATCTCGCCAAGTTCAACGCCGGCGACCGGCTGGTGCCGATCCGCGTGCAGCTCGATGAGGCGGCCCGCGCCGACATCCGCAACATCGCGGCGCTGCGCGTCACCAACAGCAGCGGTGTCTCGATCCCGCTGACGGCGGTCGCCGAGATCGGCTTCGGCGAGGGGCCGTCATCGATCGACCGCTATGACCGCGTGCGCCGCGCCGCCATCGGTGCCGATCTCAAGCGCGGCTTCGAGCTGGGCACGGCGCAGGAGACCTTCCACGCCATCGTCAAGGAGGTCGGCCTGCCCGAGGGCGTCTGGATCGCCGCCACGGGCGACGCCGAGATCCAGGGCGAGGTCGTCGCCGGCTTCATCCAGGCGATGACGACCGGGCTGATGCTGGTGCTGGCGGTGCTGATCCTGCTCTTCGGCTCGGTTTTCCAGCCGATCACGATCCTGCTCTCGCTGCCGCTCTCCTTCGGCGGCGTGGTCATCGCCCTGCTGGCGACCGGCAAGCCTGTGTCGATGCCGGTCTATATCGGCCTGCTCATGCTGATGGGCATCGTCACCAAGAACGCGATCATGCTGGTCGATTTCGCGGTGGAGGAGGAGGCCCGCGGCAAGGACCGCCGCACCGCCCTGCTCGAGGCCGGCCGCAAGCGCGCCCGCCCGATCGTGATGACGACGATCGCCATGGCCGCCGGCATGCTGCCCTCCGCCTATGGCGTCGGCGACGGCGGCGAGTTCCGCGCGCCGATGGCGATCGCGGTGATCGGCGGCTTGCTCGTCTCGACCGTGCTCAGCCTCGTCTTCGTGCCGTCCTTCTACGCGGTGATGGACGACCTCTCGAAGCTCACGGGCCGTGTCTTCGGCCGCTTCCTCAGCAAGCCGGAGGATGAGAGCCTGTGGGAGGCGATGCCGGACGGGGGCCACGCCAAGCCCGAGACCGGGACCGCCCAGATGAAGCTGCCGCTGCCGCCGCCACGGCTAGCGGCGGAGTGATCAGGCGGAGGGGCCGACTTCACAGGGGAAAGGCGTCATCTCATAGATGGCTTCGAGCCGGTTGCGGGCGATGAACGCCTCTTCCCATTGATGGAGGAGGGCGGCGACGCCCGCCCGATCCCCGGCCGCCACGAGCGCGCCCAGCCGGCTGGCCCGCTCGAAACGGGGCTGCCAGGCATCCGTCATCGTCAGGTGCCAGTCCTTGATGGTCTCATAGATGGGGAGAACGTCTTCGAAGCGTCCCTGCGCAGCGAGGACCGCGATCCGACAGGGCTGATCGTGGTTGAGCCACCGCATGTACTCGAAGTCGTCGCCCTCGAGCTGCATCATGTCATCGATATCGTGAACACCCCGCAGCATGGGCAGGATGCGGCGTTCGAGCGCATCGAACACCGTGTCGACGAACCCTTGCTGCGACCAGCGGTTCGGCTTGCCACGCTCCAGGAAGATCGGTTGCTGACCCAGCCCGCCCAGGCCTCCAACGGGATCGAAGGCAGGCCCGATATGCCAGTAGAAGCGCGGGTAGTCCGCATCCCAACTGCGGTCGATCGAAATCGACCGCGTGACATGCCGTTGCGGCTTCAGAATCACGAACCGATCCGCGAGGAAGAGGTCGTCCTGCCGTGCGAGCAGTTCAGACCATAGCGATTTGACCTGCTTCTTCGTCGTCATCGCAGTGGTCTGACCTCCGTGACAATGACGCGCCGGATGGGAGCTAAGCCGCGAGAGACAGCGGTCGCTAGAATTTCCGCCCGTCGGTCCTGAACTATCGATTTACCTGTCTTCAGATCGTAAATGCATAGTGTGCCGTCGTCCCGATACTCATATGCATCTACGCGGACGGATCCACGATAACCATACGGGACCGGGTCAACCATTGGCTCGGCTTGTTCTTTCAGGAATGATCGTTCGGCTTGGAATCTCCAGTCGTGCTGGTCGTCAATATATGTTTTGAAGCGACTATGGACGGCCGTCCCGTAGACGGCCATCGAAGGATACTGCGAGACCGGCCCTGCAGCATTGGCGGCCCTTGCCGCAAAGCCCTCGACCTGGCGCCAGCGATAACAGGCCGCTTCGACCTCCTCTTCGCTCAGTTGCCCGACATAGCCAAGCTGGAGGCTATTGCTGGTGCCGGGCCTGAACTCGCGGGCATTGAAGCCCATAACGGCTTGCAGGCCATCGCCGTTTTGGGACGACAGCCAGCCGAAAAGGACCGCTCCGTTGGCGAGAAGTTTGTCGGCAAAGACCGGCTGCACCGTGACCTGCGCTGACGCTCCGTCCGGCGTCCAGACGGACCTCGCAATCACATCGCCGTCGGGCCCTCCAACCCGCATCGTCTGGGTGCGCTCGGTCGTCTCGAAGGTGACCTTGTCGCCCTCGGGTGTCGTGACGGTGTGGCGCTCGTCGAAGCCGGTTTGGCGGGAGGCGGCGTATTCGGAATGGATCGTGCTTCCGTCGCGGTTGACGACGGCGCGTTCCGCGACCGCGCCTGCCTCGTCGCGGCTTTCCTCGTAGAAGGCCCAGGTTTCCTCGCCGGTCTCGTCGACGATAAAGCCGTCTTCGGGGCCGGCATCCGCCAGCCCGCCCTCCGGCCCGAAGCCGGGCATGGGGCGGGGACTGCCACCGCCGCCCGCGCCGCTGGTCCACTGCCCGCCGCCGCTGCAGCCGGCCGGGACGCGCGGCTGGGAGGGGTCGTATTTGCGACGCAGGAGATCGCGGCGCAGCAGGCGCGTTTCGTCCTGAAGGCGGATCAGGCTGCGGCGCAGCCGGGCGATCGCGGCGGCTTCGGTGCCCTCATGGAGGGGATGGCGGTGGCGGATCGACATGGCGGCCTCCTCGGGGAAGGGCGCCATTGTCGGTGGGTTCTGCGAGGCGGGGATAAGCGGGCGTGACGGGCGCAGGCGCGCCCCTTTCACCAGGGGGCGGCCTTATCGCCCATGCCAAATCCCCCGACCGGCTCCCGCCGCGGGGTTTCGCCTCATTCACATCCCGAAAGGGGTGCGCGGAGCCGGGCGGCGTGGCGGCTTGGGCCGCGTGCCGATGTCGAGTGTCGATGTCGAGTATCGAGGCGGCGGGGCTGCCCGCCGTCCGGCTCCACGCGCGGTTCTCTGTGGTTTCGCTCGCCGCCCATTAAGGTCGGTCACGACCGGGATGGCTGAAGGCCCCGGCGACGAGCGGCCCCTCCGGGCGGCCGGCCCTGCGAGGGCCCTCCATCCCGGACACCGCATTCCGCCCGGCCGCACGATGCCTCGCGACAGCCCCCTTGGTCGGGCGGAACGGGAGGAGCTTAGGCATGGGTGCGGGCGGCGGGGATAAGCCGCCGGCGCTATGCCCGGCGTCAGGGCATCGCGGGTTTCGCCGGAATCACACCGTCATCCCGGGGCAGGCCCGGGATGACGGTGTGGGTCCGAGAACGCTCAACCCGCCTTGCGCTTGTTCTGGCGGTTCTCGATGAGGTCGTCGACGACGGCGGGGTCGGCCAGCGTCGAGGTGTCGCCGAGCGCGCCGAACTCGTCCTCGGCGATCTTGCGCAGGATGCGGCGCATGATCTTGCCGGAGCGGGTCTTGGGCAGGCCGGGCGCGAACTGGATCAGGTCGGGCGAGGCGATCGGGCCGATCTCCTTGCGGACATAGGCGACGAGGTCCTTGCGCAGCGCCTCGGTCGGCGTCTCGCCGGCCATCAGCGTGACATAGGCGTAGATGCCCTGGCCCTTGATGTCGTGGGGATAGCCGACGACCGCGGCCTCCGACACCGACGGGTGCGCGACCAGCGCCGATTCGACCTCGGCCGTGCCCATGCGGTGGCCCGACACGTTGATGACGTCGTCGACGCGGCCGGTGATCCAGTAGTAGCCGTCGGCGTCGCGCCGGCAGCCGTCGCCGGTGAAGTACTTGTTCGGGTAGGTCGCGAAATAGGTTTCCTCGAAGCGCTTGTGGTCGCCATAGACCGTGCGCATCTGGCCCGGCCAGCTCTCGGCGATGACCAGATTGCCCTCGCAGGCGCCCTGCAGCACCTTGCCCTCGGCATCGACGATCTCGGGCTTCACCCCGAAGAAGGGCCGCGTCGCCGAGCCCGGCTTGAGGCGGGTGGCGCCCGGCAGCGGCGTGATCAGGATGCCGCCGGTCTCGGTCTGCCACCAGGTGTCGACGATCGGGCAGCGGCGGTCGCCGACGACGCGGTGATACCACTCCCAGGCTTCCGGATTGATCGGCTCGCCGACCGAGCCGAGCAGGCGCAGCGACTTGCGTTTGGTCTTCTTCACCGGCTCCTCGCCGGCGCCCATCAGCGAGCGGATCGCGGTCGGCGCGGTGTAGAAGGTGTTGACCTTGTGCTTGTCGATGACCTCCCAGAAGCGCGAGATCGTCGGATAGGTCGGGATGCCCTCGAACATCAGGGTCGTCGCGCCATTGGCGAGCGGCCCGTAGAGGATGTAGCTGTGGCCGGTCACCCAGCCGACATCGGCCGTGCACCAGTAGATGTCGCCGTCATGGTAATCGAAGACATACTGGTGGGTGATCGAGGTGTAGACGAGATAGCCCGCGGTGGTGTGCAGCACGCCCTTGGGCTTGCCGGTCGAGCCCGAGGTGTAGAGCAGGAAGAGCGGGTCCTCCGCCTTCATCTCGGCCGGGGGGCAGTGGCCGGAGGCCTTGGCCGCCTCGTCATGATACCAGAGGTCGCGGCCCTCCTGCATCGCGACCTGGCCGCCGGTGCGCCTGACCACGATGACGGTGGGGATGCCGCCCTTGACCTTGTCGCTGGCGGCGTCGACGTTCTTCTTCAGCGGCACCGAGCGGCCGCCGCGCAGCCCCTCATCGGCGGTGATGACGATCTTCGAATCGGAATCCTCGATGCGGCTGGCGAGTGAATCCGGCGAGAAGCCGCCGAACACGACCGAGTGGATCGCGCCGATGCGGGCGCAGGCCAGCATCGCGTAGGCCGCTTCCGGGATCATCGGCAGGTAGATGGTGACGCGATCGCCCTTCTTGACGCCCTGCGCCTTCAGCACGTTCGCGAACTTGCAGACCTCGGTGTAGAGCTGCCCGTAGGAGATCTTCTTGGATTCGGACGGGTCGTCCCCCTCCCAGATGATCGCGGTCTGCTTGGCGCGCGTCGCCAGGTGCCGGTCGATGCAGTTATAGGCGACGTTGGTGGTGCCGTCCTCGTACCATTTGATCGAGACCTTGCCCGGCTTGTAGCTGGCGTTGCGCACCTTGCTGTAGGGCTTGAACCAGTCGATCCTTTTGCCCTGCTCGCCCCAGAAGGCGTCCGGATCCTTGATCGAGGCGGCATAGAGCTTCTTGTACTTGGCGTCGCTCGCCCAGGCCTTCTTCGACCAGGCGGTCGGCACGTCATAGATGATCTCGGTCATGGCAGGCGCCTCCCCAGACTTGGGCCTTGCGATGGTGCGGACGCGCGCGTCCGGGCCTCTTGTTCGCTGCCGTCATCATAGGGCGATGGCGCGGCGCAGCAAGCCGCGCGGCCTCGCACTTTCGGGGGAGAGAGGCTTGTCCCCTCCCATGTTCCTGCAACCTATGATTGCGTTTTCAGGGGGATCCGGTAGCGTTTCCCCGTTGCGGCGGTGGGGGCGATCATGGCCAGGAACATCTGCATCTTCTCGGACGGCACGGGGCAGGCCGGCGGCGACAACCCGATCGACTGGACGAATGTCTACCGGCTCTACAAGGCCACGCGCGATGCCGATCCTGCGCGGCAGATCTGCTTCTACGATCCGGGGCTGGGCGCCCATCCCGACGGCGAGAAGCCCGGGCTCGTCCGGCGCGCGCTCAACATCCTGTCGCAGGCCACGGGCTATGGCATCACCACCAACATCGTCGACTGCTACACGGCGCTGCTGCTGAGCTACGAACCCGGCGACCAGGTCTTCCTGTTCGGCTTCAGCCGGGGCGCCTATACGGTCCGCAGCCTGGGCGGCGCCATCGGCCTGTGCGGCGTGCCGCCCGGCCTGCCAAAGCTCGCGCGCTGGAGTGAGCTGGAGCGCAGCCTCGCGCATGAGGTCCGCGCCATCGCCGAGGAGGCGGTGACGCGCGTCTATCAGGAGCGCGACGAGACGAAGCGGCACGAGGCGGCGGCGGCGTTCCGGCGGCGCTACGGTTCGCAGGAGCTGCCGCCCACTTTCGTCGGCGTCTGGGACACGGTGCGGGCGCTCGGCGTCAAGGGCTTGAACGGCTTCACGCTCGGCCGGCACAGCTTCAACAACAACCGGCTGAACAAGGGCGTGCCCCATGGCCGCCAGGCGCTCGCCATCGACGAGAACCGCAAGACCTTCGCGCCGGAACTGTGGGAGGAGGATGCGGCGAATCCCGACCGGATCAAGCAGGTCTGGTTCGCCGGCGTCCACACCGATGTCGGCGGCGGCTACGGGCTGAAGATGGGCCTGTCCGACATCACGCTGGACTGGATGCTGACCGAGGCGACCGCGATTCCGCAGCCGCTCATCGTCGACCCGGCGCTGCCCGCCTCGCTGGCGCCGGACCCGCTCGGCAAGCAGCACGACCAGCTCAAAAGCGGCTGGATTCCGTTCACGCCCGGCACGCGCGAGGCCTTCATTCCTCCGAGGCGCTCGCAGGCGGGACGACCGGTGTTCGGCACGGTGCCGCCCCGCTTCAAGGCGCCCGCCGTGCCGATCCTCGACGAAACACGGCCCTATCGTCCGAAAGCGCTGGAGGGGCACCCGGACTACGGCCACCACTACCCCTAGGGCAGGCCGGCTCCGGTAAACCCCGGCTGGTGCGGGCCGCTAAAGCCCGCCCATCCTGCAGACGATGTCCCATTCGGCGTCGGTGACCGGCTGGACCGAGAGGCGGAAGGATTTCACCAGCGACATCTCGGCGAGCTTCGGCTCGGCCTTGACCTGAGCGAGGCTGACGGGCTTGGGCAGCGGCTTCACCGCCTTGAAATCGACCAGCACCCAGGGCTCGCCGGGGATCCAGATATAGGCCTCCTTGATGACCTCGACGATGCCGACGACCTCGAGCCCCTCGTTGGAATGGTAGAAGAAGACCTGCTCGCCCTGCGTCATGCCCATCAGGTTGAGCTTGGCGGTGTGGTTCTTGACGCCGTCCCAATGGGTGCCGGCCGCGCCGGCCGCGACCTGCTGGTCCCAGGACCATTTCGAGGGTTCGGATTTGACGAGCCAATGGGCCATGGCGTGCTCTCGCGGGGTGGCGTGGACGAGATCCGTCGATAGCGAAATCCGGGCCGGATGCCTATGGGCGCGCTCAGTCGTCCTGCTCCGCGTCCTGTGCCAGCGGCACCGGAGGCTTCGAGGCTTCCGGCCCCTGCACGTTCCAGAAGCGCACCATCTCGCGGGTCAGGGCGGCGTAGTCCTGCGGGTCGAGCTCGACGCGGACCTCGGCCTCGCCGAAGGGCAGGATCAGCACGAAGCGATGCGTGCCTTCCGCGCGGCGGCGGCGGTGCTGGATCACCGGCTGGGCGATGCGGCCCGCCAGCGGCACGGGCTCGCTCTCGGCGACGAGGTCCGAGCCGGTCGTCTTGCGCACCTCGGCGATGCCGCGTGCCACCCGCTTCGTCAGATCCGACCAGTCGCCCGCCATCACTCGCTCTCCCGTTCCCGTTCGGCCCGCAGCGGCCGGGCGAGCAGCCCGGTGACCGCCTCGCGCACGCCGATCGTGCCGTCGATGATGCCGGCGACCGCTTCCGCGATCGGCATGTCGACGCCGCCGACTTCAGCCATCTGCGCCAGTATCTGGGCGGTGAAGGCGCCTTCCGCCAGAGTGCCGCCGGCCGCCTGCGTGACGCTGCGGCCCTGGCCGAGCGCGAGCCCGAAGGCGAAGTTGCGCGACTGCGGCGAGGCGCAGCTCAGCACGACATCGCCGAGCCCCGAGAGACCCATCAGCGTCTCGCTTTGCGCGCCGTGCGCCTGGCCGAAGCGGCGCAGCTCGGCGAAGCCGCGCGCGACCAGCGCCGCACGCGCACTCTCGCCATAGCCCAGCCCGATCGCGATGCCCGCCGCAATGGCGAGCACGTTCTTGGCGGCGCCGCCGATCTCGACGCCGCGGGGGTCGGCGCTGTGATAGATGCGGAAGGCCGGCGAACTCAGCGCCTCGGCGAGCGCCTGCGCGAGCGTCGCGTCCGTGGCGGCGAGCGTCACTGCGGTCGGCAGGCCCTTGCCGATATCGGCTGCGAAGCTCGGGCCCGACAGGATGGCGGGCCGGGCGCCCGGCAGCGCCTGCGCGATGATCTGGGTGGTGAACAGCCCCGTCCGCTGCTCGATGCCCTTGGCGGCGGAGATCACCGGCCGGTCGGCCGGCAGCCGGGGGCCGAGCGCCTCGCAGGCCTGCCGCAGGCTCTGGGTCGGCACGGTCAGCAGCAGGGCGTCCGCCGCGAGCAGATCGGAGAGGGAGGCGGTGGCGGAGACGCTGTCGGGCAGCGTCACGCCCGGCAGGCGCGGGGCCTGCCGCGTGCGCGAGATCGCCTCGACCGCCGTCGCGTCGCGGGCCCAGAGCAGCACGTCGCGGCCAGCCCGGGCGGCGGCCAGGGCGAGCGCGGCGCCATAGGCCCCGGCGCCGACGATGCCGATCGTCTGGAGGCTCCCGGCGCCGCTCATCCGGTCGCGCCGGTGGCCGCTGCCGCATCCCCACGCGGCTTCAGCTCGTCCAGCGGCCAGCGCGGACGGGCGAGCGCGCTCATGTCGTCGACGAGGCCGAGCCGCAGCCGCTCGATTCCCGCCCAGGCGATCATCGCGCCGTTGTCGCCGCACAGATGCAAGGGCGGGGCGATCATCGCGAGCCCCGCCTCGGTGGCCAGCCGTGTCAGGCCGCGCCGGATCGGCTGGTTGGCCGCCACGCCGCCGGCGACGACCAGCGCGCTCGCCGTGATGCCGGCCGCGGCGCAGGCCCGCATGCCCGCGCGCGTCCGGTCGACGAGCACGTCGACGATCGCCGCCTGGAAGGAGGCGCAGAGATCGGCGACGTCGCGGTCCGACAGCGGCGCGATCCGCTCGGCCACGAGCCGCACCGCCGTCTTCAGCCCCGAGAGCGAGAAATCCGGGTTGGGCCGGCCCTGCATCGGCCGCGGGAAATCGAAGCGCTCGGGATCGCCCTTGGCCGCCTCGCGCTCGACCGAGGGGCCACCCGGATAGGGCAGGCCGAGCATCTTGGCGATCTTGTCGAAGGCCTCGCCCACCGCATCGTCGATGGTGCCGCCGAGCTTGAGGTAGTCGCCGACGCCGCGCACGGCGAGCAGCTGCGTATGCCCGCCCGAGACCAGCAGCAGCAGATAGGGAAAGGCGAGATTGTCGGTCAGCCGGGCCGTCAGCGCATGGGCCTCGAGATGATTCACTGCGATGAAGGGCTTGCCCGTCACCAGCGCGATCGCCTTGGCCGTGGTCAGGCCGACCATGACGCCGCCGACGAGGCCGGGGCCGGCGGCCGCCGCCACCGCGTCGATCTCGCCGGGCTCGAGGCCGGCGGTCTCGAAGGCGCGGGCGACGATGCGGTCGATCGCCTCGACATGGGCGCGCGCGGCGATCTCCGGGACGACCCCGCCATAGGCGGCGTGGGCGGCGATCTGGCTCAGCACTTCGTTGGAGAGGATCTTGACCTCGCCGGAGCGCTCGACCGAGACGATCGCAGCCGCGGTCTCGTCACAAGTCGTCTCTATGCCCAAAACACGCATGATCGATCGATGGGTCTCGGCAACGGGATGGCGAGGGGCGCGAAGCCGGCGGGTTTTCGTCCGGCAGCAGCGGGCCGGTGATGTCCACCTATAGTGCGCGAGCGGCCCGAAGGCCAAGGGGGCGGCGCCTTGCGTGACGCGGCGCGGCGCGGGATGGATGGCGGCGAGGGCCGGCGACATGGGCCCGAGCGAGAAGGACAGCGCATGCGCATCTTCGTGTTCCGACCGCCGGCCGAGGCCGAACGCACCGCCGCCGCGTTGCGCGTCCATGGCTACGAGCCCGTTCCGGCGCCGCTCTTTGCCGTGTCGCGACTGCCGGAGCCGGCGCCGGAAGGACCCTTCGCCGCGCTCGTCCTGACCAGCGGCAATGCGGTGGCCGCACTGGCCGATCTGCCGGCCACGATGCGGTCGCTGCCGGTGTTCAGCGTCGGAAGCCGCACGGCCGGCAAGGTGCGCGAGGCGGGGTTCGCGGAGTCGCGCAGCGCCGGCGGCAATCGCGACGATCTGATCGCGCTCGTCCGCGACACCCTGCCCGTCCCGGCGCGGGTCCTCCTGATCGTCGGGCGCGACCGGCACGAGGATGTCGGCGAGCGCCTGATGCAGGCCGGTTGCGAGGTGGCGACCTGGGTCGCCTATGCGGCCGAGGCGGTGCCGGCCTTTCCGGAGCAGGCGGCGACGGCTTTGCGCGAGGGCGGCGTCGAGGGCGCGCTGCATTACTCGGCGAGGGGCGCGCGCACCTGCCTCGCTTTGGCCCGCGAGGCCGGCGTGCTCGCGCCGTTGCTCGACCTCACCCATGTCGTGCTCTCGGTCGATGTCGCGGCCCCGCTGATCGCGGCCGGCGCCAGCACGGTGCTGGTGGCCGAGCATCCCGAGGAGGCGGCGCTGCTGGCGGCGCTGGACCAAGTGTCCGCTCGCAATCGCCGCGGCGAGGATGCTACACAAGGCGATGTTGCGCCGTCGGGCGTCGAGACGGACAAGGACGCGATGAACGATCCCGTTAAGCCGGATGGCCAGGCTGCCGGCCCCTCGGATGAGAAGCCGGAGAGCGCCGGCACGCGAAAAGGCAAGTCCGGGCCGCGCTCCGGCCGGACTCCGCCGACGATCGAGGCGACCGCGACGGAGGTGACGCCGCCGGAGACGCAGCCCGCTGCGCCCGTCGAGGCAACCCCGGCCGCCGAGGAGAAACCTGCCGCCGTCGCGCCCGCCCCACAGCTGGGCGAGCCCGGCAGCGATGTCCCGCCAGAGGCGGTCCTGCCCACCGAGGCGCTGCCGCGCGAATATCCGGGTGCGACCCATGCCGAGCCGGCGGCCCCGGCCGAGGCCCTGCGCCAGGGACCGCAACCTGCCGCTGCTCCGGCCACTGCGGCCCCCGCAGGCGCGCCTTCGCGGCTGCCGTCGCTGCTGCTGGCAGGGCTGGTCGGCGGCGTCGTCGGGGCCGGGCTGGTACTACTGGTCCAGACGCGCATGACGCCCGCTGTGTCGCCCGAGCAGGTCGCGCAGCTGAAGAGCCGTCTCGACACGCTGCAGAGCGCTGCCACCGATCTGGACAGGAAGGCCACTGCTGCCTCCGACGCCGCCGCCAAGGCGGGCGTCGCGGCGCAGGGCGCGACGGCGCGGATCAACGAGGTCGCGGGTGCTCGCAGCCCCGATGCCGCCGCGCTGGCCGAGCTGAACGCCCAGGCGAAGCGGGCGGAGGCCGCGGTCGTGGCCGTCGGCCAGCAGCTCGAACGCGCCAGCGCCCGCCTCGGCACGGTCGAGACGCTCGCCAAGGCCGCGGCGGGGCCGAGCCCGCAAGGGCTTGCCGCGGCGCGCATCGTGCTCGCCGGGCGGGTCCAGACGGCGCTGGCCTCGGGCCGGCCGTTCGCCGCC